>CBFDVE010000130.1:0-6966 GCA_965613205.1 uncultured Rhodospirillaceae bacterium | reverse complement strand
GCCGGTGCCCTTGAATTCTTCGAAGATCACTTCGTCCATGCGCGAACCCGTGTCGATCAGGGCGGTCGATATGATGGTCAGTGATCCGCCTTCCTCGATGTTGCGGGCGGCCCCGAAAAATCGTTTCGGCCGTTGCAGGGCGTTGGCATCGACGCCACCGGTCAGGACCTTGCCCGATGACGGCACGCAGGTGTTGTAGGCGCGCGCCAGGCGGGTGATGGAATCGAGCAAAATGACCACATCGCGCTTGTGTTCGACCAGCCGTTTGGCTTTTTCCAGCACCATTTCGGTGACCTGCACATGCCGGGTCGCCGGTTCGTCGAAGGTCGAGGAGACCACCTCGCCCTTGACCGAGCGGGACATGTCGGTGACTTCTTCCGGCCGTTCGTCGATCAGCAGGACAATCAGGTAACATTCCGGATGGTTGGTGGCGATGGCGTGGGCGATGTTCTGCAACATCACCGTCTTGCCCGTGCGCGGCGGGGCCACAATCAACGCCCGCTGGCCCTTGCCGATGGGGCAGATCAGATCGACCACCCGGCAGGTGCGGTCTTTCAGCGTCGGATCATCAATTTCCAGCTTCAGGCGCTCATCGGGATAGAGCGGCGTCAGGTTATCAAAATTGATCCGGTGGCGGACCTTTTCCGGGTCTTCGAAATTGATCTCGTTGACTTTCAGCAGGGCGAAATAGCGCTCGCCTTCTTTCGGTGAGCGAATTTGCCCTTCCACCGTGTCGCCCGTGCGCAAGGCGAAACGCCTTACCTGGCTGGGGCTGACGTAGATATCGTCCGGACCGGGCAGATAATTGGATTCCGGCGAGCGCAAGAAGCCGAAGCCATCCTGCAATATTTCAATAACCCCGTCGCCGAAAATGGCGATGTCGTTTTCCGCCAGACGCTTGAGGATCGCAAACAACATGTCCTGCTTGCGCAGGGTGCTGGCGTTTTCGATTTCCAGTTCTTCCGCATAGGCGAGGAGATCGGCGGGGGCTTTGGCTTTAAGTTCTTTGAGATTCATGATTTTTTCGGGTCTGGTGCTGACAAATACGGATCAAATGACAGGACGGGAGAAAAGAAAGGTCGTTCAGTGAAATTTTTGGGCTGATACGCCGGCGCGGTTTGCGCGAAGGGAAAATTGAGTGTTTTTAAGAGGCTGCCGCCCGAGATTTCAAACGGCACAGATCATCACATAATCGCTCTGGCAAAAAAATGCAAGCCCCTGTCAGTCGGATCAGGATCAGATCGGTTTCAATTCGACCATAATAACGATCAGGATCATTAACAAAGTCGGCACTTCGTTGGCATAGCGGAAAAACTTTTTGCTGCGCGTGTTACGGTCTTCGGCAAACTCCCGCCGCCACTTGCCCATCATCATGTGCAGCACCACCAGGAAAAAAGCGGCCCCCAGCTTGGCGTGCAACCAGCCCGAAATCCACACCGTGCCACTGTCCGCCAGCAACAGGCCACCGAACAACAGCGATGACAGCATGGCCGGATTCATGATCGCCCGCAAAAGCCGCCGTTCCATCACCTTGAACGTTTCCGACAGCTCCGTTCCGGGCGTCGCATCGACATGATAAACAAACAGCCGGGGCAGATAGAGCAAGCCAGCCATCCAGGCGATGACGCTGATAATATGCAGGGCCTTGACCCACAAATAGGCGGTCGTCGAGAGCTCATACATCTACTTGTTCCTCGTTTAAGGGGCAGGCCGGGCAATCGGCGGCACAAACCCGCGCCCCGTTTCCGGTCGTTATAGCAGGGCCGGGGCCGCCCTTCAAAGCTTCCACCACCAGTTCTTTCAAGGCCGCCATGAACGCCGGCTCATCGCTCACCGTCGGCACCCGCTCGTAGGCCGCCACGCCGAGCTCCCCGGCAATCTTTCGATACTCCATATCCAGTTCGACCAGGGTTTCCGAATGTTCCGAAACGAACGACACCGGCACCATCACAATCGACTTGCCATCCCGCGCCGCGCGGCCGATCTCGTCCTCCGCCGAGGGCCCCAGCCATTGCAGGGGACCGACCCGGCTTTGATAACATATGACCCAATCCAGGTTTTTTATCCCCAGCTTATCCACAATACTTTGCACAGTCCGTTCCACATGTTCAGCATAAGGATCCCCCGCCTCGACAATCTTCATGGGCAACCCATGCGCGACGAAAAGCGCCCGCGGCGCCGCCTTAATAGCAGCTTGTTTGAGGGACGGGCTTGTCAGCCGGGCGATGGTGTGAGTGAGGCCGGGCAGGCTGGGGTAGCAGCAGATGGTTTGGCTTGGGGCGGTCAATTTTATGGCCCGCGCGGCCCGCGCCCAGTCGGTCAGGGATGAACCGGTAGTGGTGGTCGAAAATTGTGGATACAAGGGCAGCAGGATGATCCGGTCCGGGTTGTAGGCCTTGACCTCTTTGGCCGTCTGCCGGGCCATCGGGTGCCAGTAACGCATGGCGATGAAGGTCTTGAATTCCCCAGCCTCGGCCAATTGATCCTGTAGCGCGGCGGCCTGTACGCGGGTCATTTCCAGCAAGGGCGATTTGCCGCCCAGGTGTTGGTAGATTTTCCGCGCTACCGGGGCCCGCCTGCGGGATATCAGTTGCGCCAGCAACCAGCGCAAAGGTTGCCTGATGGCGATAATGGCGCGGTCGTTAAACAGGTTGAACAGAAACGGGCGGATCGCCTCTAAGCTGTCCGGTCCGCCCAGGTTGAACAGGATCACCGCGACTTTCATGCCTCCCAGTCTTTGATGATCCGGGCCAGCCGGGCGACATTTTCCGGCGGCGTCTGGGGCAGGATGCCGTGGCCGAGATTAAAGATAAACGGCCCCCCGGTCAGCGTCTCCAATATGTCCTGCATTTCGGCTTCCATGCGCTGCCCACCGGCGATTAAGGCCATGTTGTCGAGATTTCCCTGCACCGTACACAGGGGCTGCAACTGCTCGGCGATCCACCGGCACGGCACGGTCTGATCCAGGCTGACCCCGTCGACACCGGTGCGTTCGACAAACGTTTTATATAAAATACCGACCCCCTTGGGGAAGCCCATGACCGGAATATGGGGGTGCGCCTTTTTGATATTGCTGACAATTTTCGCCGTCGGCTCGATCACCCATTGATCGAACTGACTGGGGCTTAGAACCCCGGCCCAGGTATCGAACAACTGGACCACTTCCGCGCCATGATCGATCTGGGCAATCAGATATTTTGAAGTCGCCTCGATTAGAATATCGATCAACTGGCCGAACCCTTCAGGGTCGCTGTAGGCCCAGGTCCGGGTCGCCGCGAAATCCTTGCTGCCATGGCCTTCGACCATATAACTGGCGACCGTCCACGGGGCCCCGGCGAAACCGATCAGGGTGGTTTCCTTGGGAATTTCCCGGCTCAACCGACTAACAGTTTCATAAACCGGTGCCAGATGATCATGTAACCGGTCCAGGCTCAAACGCCCCAAATCCGCCACCCCGCGCAGGGGCTCCAGCACCGGGCCGGAGCCTTCGATGAAATCGACCTTCTGGCCGAGCGCATCGGGAATCACCAGAATGTCGCAAAACAGGATCGCCGCATCCAGGTCATAGCGGCGCAGGGGTTGCAAGGTGACTTCCACGGCCAGGTCCGGCGTATAGCAAAAATCCAGGAAGTTTTTAGCGCCGCTGCGGACCTGCCGATATTCCGGCAGATAGCGCCCGGCCTGGCGCATCAGCCAGAACGGCGGTCGGGACAAGGTTTCACCGTTCAGGGCACGCAGAAAATGTTTGGTCATGGGGTCCTTGGCAGCATGGCGAAAATGTTGGCCGATAATATGCGAGACCGTGCTCATCCCCTACCTTAATAATATATTTATATAAAAAGGTGGTGGTGGTGGTAGTACGGAAATTAACGGGGATTAAAGATGATCAACAGGTTATGCAGAGGACGCCGACAATTCCTGGCGAGCGCCTTAAATCCTGTGAATTGTTTGTCGGAACGTCCCGTGTTATTGGATACTAACAAGATGAATCAGGTGGATAGAAAAATTTCCAGGGGCAGTTATCAGCCCTATACCCGTTTCCCATTGAGGTCGTTTAGGCTCTTGATAACCGGTGGGTCAAATTCAGGCGCATAGAGGATTGATTTTCGAAAATCTGTAAAAAGCTCATTTATCCACATTTCATCACGGCGATATACCGGAGCAAATTATAATCAGGGTCATGACAAACAAATTATTCCACTTGCACATGGTTTCGGATTCGACCGGCGATACCCTTCATATGGTGACCCGCGCCTCGCTGGTTCAATTCGATAATATCGACGCGACGGAACATATCTGGTCGATGGTTCGCAACAAGGACCAGGTCCGGGAAGTTCTCGACAGCCTGCGCCTTAATCCCGGTTTCGTTCTCTACACCATTGTCGATCCGGGCCTGCGCGATCTATTGGAAGAGGGTTGTCAGGACCTGAAGGTGCCGTGCATTCCTATTCTCGATACCATTGTCAATGCGCTGGGCAAATACCTCGATATTGAAACCCATGCCGCGCCCGGTCGGCAGCACGTTCTCGATGCGGATTATTTTGGCCGAATCGAGGCCATGCATTTCGTCCTCAATCACGATGACGGCCAATCGACCCGAACCCTGGAACAAGCCGACGTTATTATTGTCGGGGTCTCACGGACCTCGAAAACGCCGACCTGTATCTACCTGGCCAACCGGGGTATTAAAGCCGCCAATGTGCCCATCGTGCCCGGCTGCGAGTTGCCAGCCGAACTGATGGCGGCGGAAAAACCGCTGATTATCGGCCTCACCAACGATGCCCGCCAACTGGTGCAAATACGCCGCAACCGGCTGCGGTCCCTCGGCCAGGACGAAGAAACGGACTATATCGATATAGCAACGGTCAGCCGGGAAATCAGGGATGCCAAGCGCCTTTATGCCCAGCGCGGCTGGCCGGTGATCGATGTGACGCGAAAATCCATCGAGGAAGTCTCGGCCAACATCCTGCAACTCTATACCCACCGGCTGGAAAAGCTCAGTGATTAAGGCCGGGGTCATCGGCTGGCCCATCGGTCATACGTTATCACCGCGCCTGCACGGATACTGGCTCGACCAATTTAACATCGAAGGGTCCTACCTGGCCCTGCCGGTGCAGCCGGATTATCTGCAAAACGCCTTGCAGGAATTTAAACTGGCCGGATACAAGGGCCTGAACGTCACCGTTCCCCACAAGGAAACGGTGCTGGATTTCCTTGACGACATCACCGCCGCCGCCCGGACCCTCGGCGCGGTCAACACCATTGTTATCGAAAATGGCCTCTTTAAGGGCAGCAATACGGACGGCTTTGGGTTTATCGAGAACCTCAAATCCGGCCAGCCCGCATTTTCCGTTAGCGGCAAGAGCGCCGTCGTTCTGGGGGCCGGGGGGGCGGCGCGGGCCGTCGTCGCGGCCCTGATCGACCAGGGTGCCGGTGAAATTCTGTTGCTCAACCGGACGGTGGAAAGGGCCGAACAACTGGCGCTCGACCTGGGCGGACCGGTCCGGGTGCTGGACTGGAACCAGCGGGCAGACTGTCTGGCCCGGGCCGCCCTGCTGGTCAACACGACGACCCTTGGCATGACCGCCAGGCCAGCGCTGGACCTAGCCCTTGACGACCTGCCCGCCGATACTCTGGTCACCGACATCGTCTACACCCCCCTGCGTACAACCTTACTAAACGCCGCCGCGGCGCGCGGAAATCCTGTGGTCGATGGCATCGGCATGTTACTGCATCAGGCCCGGCCCGGCTTTGCCGCCTGGTTCGGCGTCGAACCACGGGTCGATCAGGGCTTGCGCGATCATGTGCTGGCCGGGCTCAAGTGATGATCATAGTCGGCCTGACCGGCTCCATCGCCATGGGCAAGTCCAGCGCGGCGCGGGCCTTTCGGTGTTGTGGCGTTTGCGTCTACGACGCGGACGGGGAAATTCACAAGCTTATGGGCCCCGGTGGTGGTGCGCTCGAGGTTGTCTCAAATGCTTTTCCCGGAGTCCTGGCCGAGGATTATATTGACCGGGCCAAACTGGGGGCGCTGGTGTTTGCCGATGACGCGGCGTTGGCCCGGCTGGAGGCGATCCTGCATCCCCTGGCCGCACGGGCCAGGGAAAAATTTCTGGCCCTGGCCGCCCGCCGGGGCGAGCGCCTGGTGGTTCTGGATATTCCCCTGCTGATGGAAACCGGCGGCGATGTGGATTGCGATTTCGTCGTCGTCGTGTCGGCACCGCCGTTTGTCCAGCGCCAACGGGTGCTGGCCCGCCCCGGCATGACGCCTGAGCGCCTGCGCGCCATTCTGGAGCGGCAACTGCCCGATCTTGAAAAACGCCGGCGGGCGGATTTCATTGTTCAGACCGGCCTGGGGCACGCGTTTAGTTTGCGCGCCATCGCCCGCATGGTAGACACCATCGGCGATCAAAATGAAGGAACTGACCATGCGTGAAATCGTCCTGGATACGGAAACCACCGGCCTAAACCCCCTGGGTGGCCACCGTATCGTCGAAATCGGCTGTATCGAGCTCGATAACCATATGGTCACCAAAAACGTCTATCAGCAATACATCAACCCGGAACGGGAGATGCCCGATGAGGCCTTCGCCGTGCATGGCCTGGGCGATGAATTTCTCGGCGGCCAGCCCTTGTTCGCCGACATCGCCGATGATTTTCTGGAATTCCTTGGCGAGGCGCCGCTGATTATCCACAACGCATCGTTCGATATGGGATTTATCAACGCCGAACTGGCCCGTATCGGTCGCGACGCCATCCCGATGTCCCGATCGATCGATACGGTGGCCATGGCACGGCAGAAATTCCCCGGCGCCCAGGCCAGCCTGGACGCGCTCTGCCGCCGTTTTCAGATCGACAATTCAGGCCGCCAGTTGCACGGGGCCCTGCTCGATTCCGAATTGCTGGCCGACGTTTATCTGGAACTGATTGGCGGTCGCCAGCCGGGCCTGGGGTTGGCCAATGCCA
>CBFDVE010000129.1:0-6972 GCA_965613205.1 uncultured Rhodospirillaceae bacterium | reverse complement strand
AATCGTATCATTGCAGGCCTGGCCAGGGGGGTTGTGGTGATCGAGGCCGGGGCCAGGTCGGGATCGCTGATCACGGCTCGCATGGCGCTCGAACAAGGCCGCGAAGTTTTCGCCGTGCCCGGCGCTCCCGGTGATCCAAGATCCCACGGCGGCAACCGGTTGATCCGTTCCGGGGCCGTTTTGGCAGACTCCGTGGAAAATGTTTTAGAGGTCCTGAACGGGCTTTCTCCGACTCCCTTGCGTGAGAGCAAAGCTGTTGATTTTAAAGCACCTTTCTCCACTTCACTGGATCAAAAGATGGTCGATGATGGCCGTCCCGTGATCGAACAAAGTCTCGGTATCGAGTCCGTGACGGTTGACGAAATCATCCGTAACTGCCAATTGTCGCTGCCCGTGGTGTCGACCGTGCTGCTGGAACTGGAACTGGCGGGTCGACTGGAAAGACACCCCGGCAACCGGGTTTCAATCATTCCGAGAACATAAAAAAACATGAACGTCGTTATCGTCGAATCACCTGCCAAAGCCAAAACCATCAACAAATACCTGGGTCCGGATTACACCGTGCTGGCCAGTTTTGGCCATATTCGTGATCTGCCGTCGAAGGATGGCTCGGTCGACCCGGAAGACGATTTCGCCATGATCTGGGAAACCGGCAGCCGCTCGACCAAGCACGTCAAGGCCATTACAGATGCCCTGAAGAACGCCGACCACTTGTTCCTGGCGACTGACCCGGACCGGGAAGGCGAGGCCATTTCCTGGCATGTGCTGGAAGTCCTGGAAAAGAAGAAGCTGCTCAAGAATGTCGAAATCAAGCGGGTGGTGTTCAACGAAATCACCAAATCCGCCATTATTGATGCCTTCAACCACCCCCGCGATCTGGATATGGGCCTGATCGAAGCCTATCTGGCGCGCCGGGCGCTGGATTATCTGGTCGGCTTTACCCTGTCGCCGGTATTGTGGCGCAAATTGCCGGGGTCACGGTCGGCAGGCCGGGTGCAATCCGTCGCCCTGCGCCTGATCTGCGAACGGGAAACCGAAATCGAGGCGTTCAAGCGCCAGGAATACTGGTCCGTCAAGGCCGGCTTCAAGACCCCGGCCGAGGCCCCGTTCACGGCGTCGCTGACCCATCTGGACGGCGACAAGCTGGCCAAGATGTCGATTGGTAACGAAGACCACGCGATGGCTGCCGTGGCCGCCATCGAGGCCGCCGACTTCACCATATCGAAAGTCGAACGCAAGCAATCCCGGCGCAATCCAGCCGCCCCCTTTACCACCTCGACCCTGCAACAGGACGCCGCGCGCAAACTGTATTTCGCCACCAAGCGGACCATGCAGGTGGCCCAGCGGCTGTATGAAGGATTTACCATCGAGGGCGAAACCGTCGGCCTGATCACTTATATGCGGACCGACGGCGTACAGATTGCCAACGAGGCTATCGAAGCCATTCGCGGCCTGATCGGCAGCCAGTACGGGGCCAACTATGTGCCGGGCCAGGCCCGCGTCTACAAAGCCAAGGCGAAAAACGCCCAGGAAGCCCACGAAGCGATCCGCCCGACCGATGTCACCCGCAAGCCCGCCGATGTGGCCCGGTACCTGGATGACGATCAACGCAAGTTGTATGGGCTGATCTGGAAACGGGCCATGGCCAGCCAGATGGAAGCGGCCGTTATGGACCAGGTCGCCGCCGACATGACCTCGCCCGATGGTCAG
The DNA here is from genome assembly GCA_965613205.1 of uncultured Rhodospirillaceae bacterium. Lineage (GTDB taxonomy): Bacteria > Pseudomonadota > Alphaproteobacteria > Rhodospirillales > JABHCV01 > CAZZKE01. Next base: position 5,262 of record CBFDVE010000129.1, on the reverse strand, counting down.
ACGACCCTGCGGGCGACCGGCTCGGTCATAGCCTTCGACGGGTTTCTAAGACTTTACCAGGACGACAAAAAAAGCGACGACGACAAGGACCGGATTCTGCCCGACCTGCGCGAAGGCGACGCCCTGGTGCGCACTTCGGTCGATCCCGAGCAGCACTTCACCCAGCCGCCGCCGCGCTATTCGGAAGCGTCTCTGGTCAAGGCCATGGAAGAATTGGGCATCGGCCGGCCATCGACCTATTCGTCGATCATTTCCGTGCTTCAGGACCGCAACTACGTGACGCTGGAAAACCGCCGCTTCCTGCCCGATGACCGGGGCCGGTTGGTGACCGCCTTCCTGAGCAGTTTCTTCGGCAAGTATGTGGAATACAACTTCACCGCCGAGCTCGAAGAAAAGCTCGATGATGTGTCCGGCGGCCGCGTCAATTGGAAACAGGTATTGCGCGAATTCTGGGATGATTTTTCCAAATCCGTGACCGATATCAAAGACTTACGAGTGCGTGAAGTGCTCGATGCCTTAAACGACTTGCTCGGGCCGCACTTTTTCCATGACGAAGGCAACGGCAAGGACCCGCGCGCCTGCCCGACCTGCGACGAAGGTCAGTTGAGCCTGAAACTGGGCAAGTTCGGGGCCTTTATCGGCTGTTCCAATTACCCTGAATGTCGCTTTACCCGGCCCCTGGTGGTCAACGACGACGACGGGGCGGGCATCGGTGATGCCGGACCGGTGGAACTGGGCAAGGACCCGGCCAGCGGCCTGATGATCAGCATCCGCAAAGGCCCCTATGGGACCTATGTGCAACTGGGCGAAGTGGAGGAAACGACGGTCGGCAAGAAAGTCACAAAATCGAAACCGAAACGGGCGTCGTTGCCGCGTGGCCTGTCACCGGCGGCGATCGACCTGGACAAGGCCATCGGCTTGTTGTCCCTGCCCCGCGATATCGGCCTGTGGCCCGAAACCGGCGACATGATCCAGGCCGGGCTCGGTCGCTTCGGGCCTTATTTGAAATACAACGGTATTTTCCTGTCCTTAAAAGGCGACGACGACGTGCTGACCATCGGCATCAACCGGGCGATTGATCTGATTGAGGCGGCGCCGAAAAAAGACCCGCCGAAAGTGCTTGGCGATCATCCAAAAAGCAAAAAACCGGTCAGCATCAAGAGTGGTCGCTGGGGGCCTTTTGTCTCTCACGGCATGGTCCGGGCCAATATTCCCAAGGGCACGGATGCCGACACTTTAAGCCTGGCAGATGCGGTCGCTTTGGTCGATGCCAGGGCCGGTACGGGCAAAAAGAAAAAAGCCCCGGCCAAGAAGAAGAAACCGGTCGCCAGGAAGAAGAAAAAGACCGCCGCCGCCAAGGACTGATGAGCAAAAAACCCAAACAAGCCGCGCCCTTTCCCAGCCGGGACGACATCCTGAAATTTATCGAGGAAAGTCCGGGCCGGGTCGGCAAGCGGGAAATCGGTCGCGCCTTCCATCTGGACGCCGAGCAGAAATTACGCCTGAAAAAAATCCTGAAAAGCCTGAAAGACGACGGATTGCTGGCCAAGGGCCGGGCCTTGAGCACGCCCGGTGCCCTGCCCCCGGTGGCGGTGGTTCTGGTCACCGGCATCGACCGGGATGGCGAGGTGCTGGCCCGGCCCCAGTCCTGGGACGAAAAAGGTGATCCTCCAACCATTTACATGGCCCCGGAAAAGCGTGGTCAGCCGGCCCTTGGCCCACAAGACCGGGTGCTGGCTCGCCTGACGCCGTTGGATGACGGTACCTATCAGGGCCGCACCATTCGCCGCATCGGCGGTGCGCCGACGACCATCATGGGCGTCTATATGGTGGTCGAGGGACAGGGCCGGCTGCGCTCGACGGATCGCAAGGCCAAAGACGACTTCATGGTCGCCAGGGCCGACACCCTGGACGCCAAACCCGGCGATCTGGTTCGGGCCGAAGTCCTGCCGGGCCGTCGGCTGGGATTGCGTCAGGTGCGCATTATCGAACGCCTGAGCGGCGGCGACGGCGAGGCCAGTTCGGTCAGCCTGATCGCCATTCATGAAAACGATATCCCGACGGAATTCTGCAAACAGGCCCTGGACCAGGCCGATGCCGCCATAGCGGCCCCCCTGGCCAGGCGTGAAGATTTGCGCGACCTGGCCCTGGTTACCATCGACGGGGCCGATGCGCGAGATTTCGATGACGCGGTATTGGCCGAGCCGGACCCGGACAAAAACAACAAGGGCGGCTGGCGCATGATCGTCGCCATTGCCGATGTGTCCTGGTATGTGCGGCCCGGCGATGGCCTGGACCGGGACGCCATTGCGCGAGGCAATTCGGTATACTTCCCGGATCGGGTGGTGCCGATGCTGCCGGAAGTGCTGTCCAATGGCTGGTGTTCCCTGAACCCCCGTGAAGAACGGCCCTGCCTGGTCGCCCACATGCGCATCGATGCCAAGGGGAACTTGATCGGCCACCGATTCAGCCGGGCCCTGATGCGATCGCAAGCCCGCCTGACCTACGATCAGGTCCAGGCGGCCCGCGACGGCACCCCAGACGATGATACGGCCCCATTGGGCGAGGTAATCGATAACCTGTATGGCGCTTACGACGCCCTGACCCTGGCCCGCCGGAAGCGGGGCGTGCTGGAACTGGAACTACCGGAACGGCGTATTGTGATCGGCTCGGACGGGCAGGTCGAACGGATAGAAATGCGGGACCGCTTTGACAGCCACAAGTTGATCGAGGAATTCATGATCGCCGCTAACGTGGCCGCCGCCGAAACCCTGGAGAGAAAACGCCAGCCCTGCATGTATCGCATCCACGACGAACCATCGCTCGACAAGATGGAAGCCCTGCGCCAGTTCCTGGCCAGCCTGGCGATCCCCCTGGCCAGGGGCCAGGTGGTCCGGGCCGAGCTGTTCAATCGAATCCTGGCCAGGGTCAGGGACACACCGAACGCCGACATGGTCAACCAGGTGGTCCTGCGTTCCCAGGCGCAGGCCCAATACAGCCCTGATAACATTGGGCATTTTGGCCTCGCCCTGCGGCGGTATTGCCATTTCACATCGCCCATCCGGCGCTATGCGGATTTGCTGGTTCATCGGGCCCTGGTCGCGGGACTGGGTCTGGGGGATGGCGGCCTGGAGAAAAATCAGCGGGATTTCGCCAACCTGGGCGAGGTCTTGTCCGGGCTGGAACGGCGGGCGGCGGGTGCCGAACGCAACGCCACGGACCGGTTTTGCGCCCTGTTCCTGGCCGACAAGGTGGGTCTGGTGTTGCCCGGACGGATCAACGGGGTGACCCGGTTCGGCCTGTTTGTGACGTTGACTGATAGTGGTGGCGATGGCCTGGTGCCGATCCGCAGCCTGCCCGATGATTACTACATTCACGACGAAGCCCGTCATTTGCTGCGAGGCAGACGGTCCAAACGAACCTATCAGTTAGGTCAGGTCGTGGATGTCATGCTGATCGAAGCAGACCCTATTTCGGGCAGCATGATCTTGCAGATATTCGATGACCAGGCGACATCCTCCGGCGCTCGCAAACAACCGGCACCACGCAAATCAAAATCAAAATCAAAAGCCGGTCGGCGCAAGGCACGGAAGGCGAAAACAAAGAACGGATGACGCGGCGGATAAAAAAGAGGAAAATCGCCGCCATGATCCTGAACAAAACCACCATACACCGAACCTTGCTGTTGCTCGGCGTTTTTGTGCTCGGTGCGTGCGCCGCACCACGGCCCGCCGTGGTGATCCAGTCCGACGGGTTTTCCAGGCCGGCGGCCCGTGAAGTCATCGCCGCCGGGTTTGAAAATATCACCGAACGCTACATTGTTGCCATCGGTGCGGAAACATTCGCCCCGGAAGGTTTGCGTGGTTTGGGGGCAATCGATCCGGAATTCGCCATCGAGAAATCGGCCAATGAGTTGTTGGTAAAAATTGGCGCCAACGTCATCACCCGTATGACCCTGCCAGACAACGGCGACACCGATGCCTGGACCGACCTGGTGATCGATGTGGTGGTGATGTCACGGTCGCACTCGAAGGAATTGGCGCTGGCCAGCCCGGAAAAAATCTATGAGGCCATTTTCGACGGCATCCTGTCCCATCTGGATATCTATTCCCGTTACGCCGGGATCAAGGAAGCGGCCCGCAACCGGGCCAAGCGGGACGGTTTTGGCGGCATCGGCATCCGCTTCAAAATGGTTGGCGGGCAACCCCTGATCACCAGAGTCTTGCCAAAGACACCGGCTTTGCGGGCCGGTTTGAAGATCAATGATGTCATTACCGCCATCGATGGCGACCCCACGACCGGCCTGTTGCGCAATACAATCGGCGAACGCCTGCGAGGCCCGGTCAACAGCCATGCCTTGTTGAGAGTCAGGCGTGGTAATGGCAAAGAGCCCATGGAATTTAATCTTGAACGAATCCATATCGTGCCGCAAACGGTGAGCTACGCCCAAACGGGCGGCGTTGTCTATTTGAAGATCAGCAGCTTCAACCGGGGCACCGCACAGGAAGTGTTGAAAAAAATGAAAAAGGCCAATCGCCAGCTTGGCCCGAACCTGAAAGGGGTGATCCTGGATATGCGGGGCAATCCTGGTGGATTGCTCAAACAATCCATCGAAGTCGCCGATTTATTCCTGGCCCAGGGCAAGATATCACAGACCAGCGGGCGTCATCCCGACAGTGTCCAGCGCTACGAAGCGGGGGGCCGGGATATGGCCTTTGGCAAACCAATCATCGTGCTGCTCGATGGCATGTCGGCCTCGGCCTCGGAAGTCACTGCGGCGGCCTTGCAGGACCGGGGCCGGGCCGTCGTTGTCGGCACGTCATCCTTCGGCAAGGGCACCGTACAAACCATCCTGCGCCTGCCCAATGATGGCGAAATGACCCTGACCTGGTCCCGACTAATGGCCCCATCGGGCTATATCATCCACGAACTTGGCGTCTTTCCCACCATCTGTACCGCCGGGGCCAGTGGCGATGGGTCGGCCTTGTTCGACGACATTCCGGCCCAGCGCATCCGCACGTCAGCGGTACTTGAAGCCTGGCACCGGGTCGGATTTGAAGACAAAAAGGGGCGCCAGGATCTTCGCGCATTTTGCCCGCCCGAACGGCGCAGCCTGGCGACGGACAGCAAAATCGCCCGCCGCCTGATCGAAAACAAGGCGCTTTACACCCGCATGTTAAATTTAACCGCCGCCGCCGCCGCCGCGCGCTAGAGCATTTCCGGGATATTATGAACCATTCTGACCCTGTTATTTTGTTTCGT
>CBFDVE010000128.1:0-6987 GCA_965613205.1 uncultured Rhodospirillaceae bacterium | reverse complement strand
GTGCCTTCGATCAGATTTGGCATCGTGGCCCACGATGCCAAATCTGATCGAAGGCACCCGCGCCCATATTGGTTTTCTGGTCGCCCTGGCCGCCGCTTTGATCGCCTGGTTTTTGCTGTCGCGGCACATTATCGGCTTCCAGATTAAAGTCATGGGGCAATCTCCCCGGGCGGCCAGGTTCGGCGGCTTTTCGGAAAAAAAGGTGGTCTGGATCTGCCTGATGATTTCCGGTGGTCTGGCCGGTCTGGCCGGAATTTTTGAAGCCGCCGGTCCGGTCGGCCAACTGGTTCCGGCCTTGCCCGTGGGCTATGGCTTTACCGCCATCATCGTCGCCTTCCTGGGTCGGCTCGACCCGATCGGTATCGTGCTCGGTGGTTTTGTCATGGCCTTGACCTACATCGGCGGCGAAGGGGCGCAGATCGCCATGAATTTGCCCAGTGCGGTGACCGGGGTGTTTCAGGGCATGTTCCTGTTCTTCCTGCTGGGCATCGATGTGCTGGCGAAATACCGGGTCCGTCTGAAACATACAACCGCGAAGGGAGCTTAGTTGAAATGGACCTCCTGGTATTGATATTGCAGGGCATTATCGTCGCCGCCACGCCGCTTGTTTTTGCCGCTATTGGCGAAGCCGTGGTCGAAAAGGCGGGCGTGCTTAATCTGGGTATTGAAGGCATGATGATCCTGGGGGCGATCGCCGGTTTCGCCGTCACGCTCGATACCGGGTCCTTCATTCTGGGTATCCTGGCCGCCGCCATCGTCGGCGCCATCGCCGCCGCGCTGTTTGGGTTCCTGACCCAGGTTTTGATGTCCAACCAGGTGGCCACGGGTCTGGCCCTGACTATTTTTGGCTTAGGGATAGCGGCCTTGTGGGGGCAAGCCTATTCCGGGGAATCGACCGCCGCGCTGGCGAAAATCGAAATTCCCATCCTGTCGTCGATCCCCTTTATCGGACCCTTGCTGTTCGCCCATGATCCTTTGGTCTATTTGTCCATCGCCCTGGTCTTCGGTGTTTCGTGGTTTTTGAACAAGACCCGTGCTGGCCTGATCCTGCGGGCGGTCGGCGACAACCATGATGCCGCCCACGCGATTGGCTACAGCGTCGTCGGCGTGCGCATGATGGCGCTGATGTTCGGCGGCGCCTGTGCCGGTGTCGGCGGGGCTTATCTGTCGACCGTGCAGACCCCCTTGTGGGTCGAAGGCATGACGGCGGGTCGGGGCTGGATTGCCCTGGCGATTGTTGTATTTGCGGCCTGGCGGCCCTGGCGGGTTTTGCTGGGGGCGTATCTGTTTGGCGGGGTGACGGTCATTCAGTTGCATGTTCAGGGGTTCGGCGTTGACTTAAGCGCCCAATACCTGTCGATGTTACCCTATCTGGTCACCATCCTGGTTCTGGTTCTGATTTCCAACGACAAGGCGCGGGCCAATCTGAACGCCCCGGCTTGTCTGACCAAACCGTTCTTTGCGTCATCGTAGTTTTTTTGAAAAAGGGAGAGTAGAAATGAAAAAGTTGTTGTTGAAATTGTCGGCCCTGGTGCCTGCCCTGGTTTTAGCGCTGAGCATCGGTGTCGCCGGTGCGGCGGCAAAAACCAAAGTCGGTTTTGTTTATGTCGGCCCGGTCGGTGATCACGGCTGGAGCTATGAACACAACCGGGCCCGCCTGGCCGTGGAAAAGGCCTTCGGCGACGAAGTGGAAACGACCTATGTGGAAAACGTCTCGGAAGGCCCGGACGCCGAACGGGTGATCCAGCAACTGGCCCGTGCCGGTAACGACATCATCTTCACCACGTCTTTCGGTTACATGAACCCGACACTTAAAGTGGCCAAGCGTATGCCCAAGGTCAAATTCGAACACGCCACCGGCTTCAAGCGGTCGGCCAACGTATCGACCTATTCCGCCCGTTTCTATGAAGGCCGCCATGTGATTGGCCTGATCGCCGGCAAAATGACCAAGACCAATACCATCGGCTACATCGCCTCGTTCCCGATTCCGGAAGTTGTGCGTGGCATCAATGCCGCCTATCTGGCCGCCAAGAGCGTCAACCCGGCAGTAAAATTCAAGGTCATCTGGGTCAGTTCATGGTTCGATCCGGGCAAGGAAGCCGATGCCGCCAACGCCCTGATTGACCAGGGAGCCGATATCATCATGCAGCACACGGACAGCCCGGCTCCCATGCAGGTCGCCGAAGAAAAAGGCATATTTGCGTTTGGTCAGGCTTCTGACATGATCAAGTACGGTCCAACGGCGCAACTGACCTCGATCATCGATAACTGGGGACCATACTACATCGCCAGGGTCAAGGCGGTTATGGACGGGACCTGGAAAAGTAAGGATACCTGGGGCGGCATCGGTGCCGGCATGGTCGGTCTTGCCAAGTTCTCGGACCGTATTCCGGCCGATGTTCGGGCCATGGCGACCAAGGCCAAGAACGATATCGCGGCGGGCAAGCTGCATCCGTTCACCGGCCCGATCAACAAGCAGGACGGTTCGGTCTGGCTGAAAGCCGGTGAAACCGCCAGTGATGGCGATTTGGCCGGGATGAGCTTCTACGTCGAAGGCGTCGAAGGCTCTTTGCCTAAATAAGCAGCGATTGGGCGGCCTGGATCAGTCCCGGGCCGCCTTTTTTGCGTCTGAAAAGATCAAAGATGACTAGTTTTGTCGCCCTCGGCCAGACGGTTTCGTTTGTGGATGACCCGTTTCGGGTCGGCCCTGACCAGGCCGTCGATCACCATAGCAAGGGGGCCGTGTGGGTCGAAGACGGCCTGATCAAGGCGGTCGGACCGGCGGCGGAAATCCGCCAGGCAGCCAGGGACGTTCCCGTGGTGGACTATGGCACGGGCGTCATCATGGCCGGGTTTGTCGATTGCCACGCCCACTACCCGCAAATTTCAATGATCGCCTCTTATGGCGAACAACTGCTCGACTGGCTGCAAAAATACACTTTCCCGACGGAAGCGTTGTTCGATAATCCGGCCCACGGGAAAGCGGCGGCGGCCCTGTTTTTCGATCAATGCGCCCGTAATGGCATTACCACGTCGAGCGTCTTCGCCACCGTCCATCCGGCCTCGGTCGATGGCTTTTTCGAAATCGCCACGGAGCGCAATTTACGCATGGTCTGCGGCAAGGTGATGATGGATCGCAACGCGCCGGACAACCTGCTCGATACGGCGCAAACCGGCTATGATCAAAGCAAAACCCTGATCGAAAAATGGCACGGCAGGGGGCGAAACGTGTACGCCATTACGCCCCGTTTCGCGCCCACATCCAGCCCCGAACAATTGCGTGCAGCGGGCGATTTGTGGGCGGAATTTCCAGACACCCTGATGCAGACCCACTTATCGGAAAACAGCGATGAAATCGCCTGGGTCAAAGACTTGTTTCCGGATGCACCCGACTATTTCGGCGTTTATGAACAATACGGACTGACCGGACCCGGTTCTATTTTCGGCCACGCCATCCATCTGAGCGAGCGGGAACGATCCGCCTTCAAAGAAACCGGGTCGGCCATTGCCCACTGCCCGACATCGAATATGTTTATCGGGTCCGGATTGTTTGACATGCAGGGCTTGCGCGATGGCGATCATCCGGTGACCATTGGTCTGGCCACAGACATCGCCGGAGGAACGTCTTTGTCGATGTTCGCGACCCTGCGCGGGGCCTACGAAATCGCCCAGCTTCGCGGCTACAGCTTACATCCGGCCAAGGCCTGGTATGTGGCCACGGTGGGCAGTGCCAAAACCTTGCGCCTGGACCACTGTATCGGCAATCTGGCCACCGGGTATGAAGCCGATCTGATGGTTATCGATCTGGCCTCGACCGCGATCATCGCCAACCGGGTGGCGCGGGCGCAAGATATCTGGGATGCTTTGTTCGTGCAGATGATCATGGCCGATGACCGGGCTATCGCCGCCACCTATTGTGGCGGTAAATTGATTTATAACCGAAACCAAGGATAGACATTGACCAACACCGACCTGATCGCCGCCTTGCCCAAGGCCGAATTGCACCTGCACATAGAAGGCTCGCTGGAACCCCAATTGCTGTTCGATCTGGCGCAGCGCAACAACATCTCCATTCCGTTTGCCAGCGTCGAGGAAATTTCGCAAGCCTACCGGTTTTCCAGGTTGCAGGATTTCCTGGATATCTATTACCAGGGCATGAACGTATTGCAGACGGAACAGGATTTCCATGACCTGACTCTGACTTACCTGAACCGGGTGGCAGATGATAACGTGCGTCATGTGGAAATTTTCTTCGATCCCCAGGGCCACACGGCACGGGGAATAGAATTTGCCACCGTGATCAATGGCATCAGCCGCGCCCTGGCGGAGGGCCGCGAGACGCTCGGCATCAGCTCGTACCTTATTTTATCGTTCCTGCGCCATTTAAGCGAAGAAGATGCCTTCGCCACCCTGAAGATGGCCGAACCGTTTCGGGACAGTTTTATCGGCGTCGGGCTGGATTCTTCCGAACTGGGCCAGCCGCCGGAAAAGTTTTCCCGCGTCTACGCCCAGGCCCGCGACATGGGTCTGAAATTGTGCGCCCACGCCGGGGAAGAAGGCCCTCCGGCCTACGTATATGAAGCCCTGGATATTTTGCAGGTCGATCGCATCGACCACGGCAACCGGGCCATGGAAGATCCATTGTTAGTGCAGCGGTTGATCAATTCGGGCATGACCCTGACCGTATGCCCGCTCTCGAACCTGAAACTGGCGGTCATTGACCGCATGGCAAACAGCCCGGTGGCAGCCATGCTGGACCTGGCCATTGCGGTTACCGTCAATTCCGACGACCCGGCCTATTTTGGTGGCTATATAAATGACAATTTCGCGGCCCTGGACCTGAGCGACAGTCAACTGGTCACCTTGGCAAAAAACAGTTTCCGCGGATGCTTTTTGCCCGAGGCCGATATAACGGCCCATTTGTCGGCTATAGATGAGGTCTACAAGCCGTAGCTTTCGGCCATGGCACCGACCGGATGGTCGCGCATACGCTTGACCAGGTAATCGATAAAAGCGCGGGTCTTGGCCGGTTGTTGAGGCCGGGCCGGCATCAAGGCGTTGATGCCCAAATCACGGGGCCAGCGTTCGGCCAGCAGGGGGACCAGGGCACCGCTATCGAGATGATCGGCGATATCCCATACGGATTTCATGATCACACCGTGCCCTTGCACGGCCCAGTCGATCAGCACGGCGGATGAATTGCTGTCCATGTTGCCCGAGACATTCAGGTTGGAAATGGTTTCATCATCGGCCATGAATTGCCAGGTATATCGTTTCGATCCGGGAAAGCGCAGTAACAGGCAATTGTGGTTTCTTAAATCTTCCAGGGTCTTGGGGGTGCCGTTTTCTTTCAGGTAATCGGAGGCGGCGCAGCACACCCGCAGGTCCGGTGCCAACCGGCGCATGATATCGCCGGACGCCGGTAAAACCCCTTTTCGGATGGCGATGTTGACATCTTCATCCAAAATATTGACGACCCGGTCGGTGACTTGCAGACGAACCTGAATATCGGGGTTTTCGGCGACAAACTCGGGGATCAACGGGGCGATCTGGTTACGGCCCAGAGACACCGGCACGGAAACCCTGAGCGCCCCCGCCGGTCGCCGTTTCATTTCGGCCAGGCGGTGTTCCACTTCTTGTACCTCGGCCAGTACCTTCATGCAGTGGTCATAGTAAATAAGCCCTTCGTCCGTCGGCCGGGCCTGGCGGGTGGTGCGGTTGAGCAGGCGCACGCCCAGGCGCTGTTCCAGCTTGGCGATACGGCTGGAAACCACCGCCGTGGTCATGCGCAGTTCTTTGCCGGCGGCGGAAAACCCCTGGCAATCGACCACGCGGGTAAACACGGTCAAGTCATCGGCGGCATGCATGGCAATCTCCGGACACGGGCAATTGTCGTGATAATCACGATAATCCGGTCGATTGTCATTATTTATTTGATGAAATAACCTGCCCCAGATCAACAACCTCCGTCGTCCTGACGAAAGTGCACTGACTGTCCGGGAAAATAATTTATCTTCTTTAAAAAGGCTAGAGCCACGCTTGTGTTGGGCTATAATTATGTCTGCACAACTTAATTTCAGCCCCAAGGATAGCGCCATGTATAGCAATAGCGCTTTCGGCGATCTGGTCAAACTTCTTCCCCGTGATACGGTTGCAAAAAACGTTGAGCGTCATGGGGCCGACAAATGGAATTATGGGGACATATGTCACCGTAATTTAATTCACCCTAATTCCACCGTAATTCTAAAAAAATATGGCTTTGTCAGTTTGTTGTCAGGTTAATGATATATTTGCCAGAAGTGGAAGATTTGCAAGAGCATTTACCGGGTCAGGAAGAGTAGCCGAACGTGGTCACCCATGGCCCCTTGGAAAAGCAGGGAGTAACGGATTGATGAGCAATACAAACACAAACTCGCGGGTAACCAGAACTTTGACCGGATTGGCGGTTGCCTTCGCTTTAAGTTTTGGTCTGGGCGGTACGGCCAGCGCCGCTCTGCTAAATTACAACTTCTCGCTGACGGGTACGAATGGGCCGCTTTCAGGTTCGACTGGAACGGGGTCGTTCCTGTTTGATGATACGAGCTTTAGTGGTATTGGAACTGAGACTTTCGGTCCGTTCGATATCAATTCGTTTTTTCCTGATGGGGTTGTGTCTTTTGATGTTTCTTTTGGCGGCATCGATTTTTCGATTTCAGGTGATACGGGGTTTGATACGCCTTCTATTAGTTTTTTTAATGGCGTGTTGTTCGATCTCAGTTATTCGGGCTTTTCGGGTGACTACGGCATGGTGGTGGGTACAAGCGGTAATGATTTCCAATTTCTTTTCTATGACACCGGATTACTCATCGATGGACGTGCTTTTGGCTCGACTGCGGGCTCGGTCACCACTCCGTCCATCTCTGTCGTTCCACTCCCGGCCGCCCTGCCCCTGTTCCTCTCCGGCCTCACCGGGTTTGGCTTCGTTGGCCGGAAGCGGAGGAAACGGGG
>CBFDVE010000127.1:0-7001 GCA_965613205.1 uncultured Rhodospirillaceae bacterium | reverse complement strand
TATCGTATGCAATCGCTACGCGCATGGCATTGCTCCCCCGGCGAGCTCACGCGCCGCCGGGCGCGTGCACGAAGTGGTCTCTGAGCCGGTTCGTCGTCCACTTCTCGAAGATGTCGAGGACCTCCGGATCACCCTCGCCGATTTTCTCGAAGAGGTAGTCCTGGATATGCTTATGCACGTAGCAGAGGCTCGACTCCCGCATGCGGCCGAAGATCGTGCCCTGCGTCTTGTGGCTGTGCACCGGCGGGACGCCACAGTACGGGAGGTACGTGCAGCTGACGCAGTCTGGGTTCTGCTCGAGGTTCGATGCGAGGACCAGGGCCCGGACCGTCCTATGACCGACGATATCTCGATAGCTATCGTCGACGCTCCCGATGGCGAAGCTGTCATCGCCCATCTCGCGGAGCATTCGCCCCTCGTCCGTCGCATAGATTATGCCGTCGTAGTTGTACGCGAGCTGGCCGATGCCGCCGCCCCCGACCCGCATATGGCCAAAGCATTTGCCTTGTTCGGAACGGTCATCGAATCCTCAAAAATAGGTATCCGCAAACCCGATCCCGAAATTTACCGGCTGGCCTGCGACCGGGTCGGCGTCGCCGCCGAAACCGTGGTCTACCTGGATGACCTGGGCATCAACCTGAAACCCGCCCGCGCGCTCGGCATGACGACCATAAAAGTGGGTGATTCCGGCCCGGCGATTGATGAACTGGAGGGGATATTGGGGATTTCTCTGACAAGCTGACCTCGACACACGGTACATTACGTGTTACGTTACTCGATGATCCGAACGTTTAAAAATCGGGGACTGAAGCGGCTTTATGAACAGGATGACCACTCCCATGTTCAGGCCAAACACTTTCCACGGATCAGGGATATTCTGGCCCGTCTCGACAGTGCAAAATCGCCACAATTTCTCAATCTGCCGGGGTATAGGCTTCATCCCTTGAAGGGGAAAATGAAAGGGTGTTGGAGTGTCAGAGTATCGGCAAACTGGCGCATTATTTTTCGTTTCAAAGACGGCGATGCCTTCGACCTGAACCTGGTTGATTATCATTAAGAGGATACAAAAATGGCCATGAAAAACCCGCCCCATCCCGGCCACTCGATCAAGGATGCCTGTCTTGATCCATTGGGGCTGTCCATTACAGATGGGGCCAGGCTTTTAGGCGTGGTTCGACAAACCCTGACAAGGGTCATCCACGGCCATTGTGCGATTTCCCCGGAGATGGCGATCCGCCTGGAAAAAATTGGTTGGGGTAACGCCGAGGGTTGGATCGGCATGCAGTCAGCATTTGATCTGGCCCAGGCCCGCAAGAAAGCCAGTGACCTGAAAGTCGTAAAATACGAAGCGGCTTAGGCCCGCACCCGGTCCATGCGGGCCAGGGAGTCCATGGCTTCTGCCTGCAACCGGTTGACGATATCGGCCAGCGGTTCGATCTTGTCGGCAAACGCCACGGCCTGGCCGACGGACAGGGCGCCCCGGTCGGCATTGCCGGTCTTGTAGGCTTCCAGACCCACCTTGCCGGATATATAGGGCATCATTTTTTCCAGATCGCCGGGAAAGGCGGCTTCGATTTTTTGCACGTCATCGGTGGTTTCGTTGCGCAGGGCGCGCAGGGTGTTTCGCAATGAGTGCAGCAACAACGTGGTGTCGGTCTCGCTGGCGTCGATCAGCCGCTGTTTGTAGCCTTCGTGGGCCCAGATTTCCCCGGCGACCAGAAACCGGGTGCCGATGTTGACCCCGTCCGCTCCCAACGCCAGGGCCGCGACCAGTTGCGCCCCCGTACCGATGCCGCCGCCAATGACCAGGGGAATATCAATATCCTGCGCCGCCAGGGTCGCCTGCACCATGGTGCCGATCAGGTCTTCGCCCGGATGGCCACCACATTCCGCCCCGACCACGGATACCGCATCGACGCCAACGGATTGCGCCTTGCGGGCGAAGCGCACGGCGGGAACCTTGTGCATGACTTTTATTCCGGCCCCTTGCAGGGCCGGTAGCCAGGGCGCGGGGTTGCGGCCCGAGGTTTCGACGAAACGGACCCCTTCTTCGACGATAACCTGAACCACCTGATCGGTTTTTTCCCCTTCGATCAGCGTCGGCAACATGGATATATTGACCCCGAACGGGTTGTCGCCGGAAAGCTCTGCACAACGGCGAATTTCCTTCCGCAGGTCTTCCAGATCGGGAAAACTGGCCGCCGTGATGAAGCCGATAATGCCGGCATTGGCGGCGGCGGCCACGTAGTCGGCGTTGGCCAGCCAGTGCAGTCCCCCGGCAACGACCGGCAATTTGATGCCGAACAGGTCGGTGATCGGTGTTTTGAAAGGCTGGTTCATGGTCGGCTTACTCACCGGTATAGACCGGCGCGCGTTTTTCCACGAACGCCCTGACCCCTTCCCGGCCGTCCGCCCCCTGGGCGTTGCGGGCGATTCCTCTGGCCTCCTGTTCCAACTGGCTTTCCAAGGGTGTGCTCATGGTTTCGGCGAGCAAGGTTTTGACCGTGCCAAAGGCCGCCGTCGGGCCATTGGCCAGGGCGTTGACCAGTTTTTCGGCCTCGGCCATCAGGTCCCCATCGGGTACCACGCGGGTGATCAGGCCCCAGTCTGCGGCTTCGGCGGCGCTTAGTTTGCGATTGGTGAAAAACAGTTCCTGGGCCCGGCGCATACCGATCAGGCGCGGCAGCAAATAAGTGCTGCCGCCATCGGGCGACAGCCCGGCGGCGGTATAGGCGGCGGTGAAAGTGGCGCTTTCGCCCGCCAGCACCACGTCGCCCAAGGCACTCAAGCTGACCCCGGCCCCGGCGGCGATGCCGTTAACCGCCACCACCATGGGTTTTTGCATACGGATGAAGCGGGAGATGGCTGAATGCAAATAGGTGGTGATTTGCTTGATCATGGGGCCGATGCGGTCGGCTTCGGAGACGAAATGCTTGAGATCGCCGCCAAAACAGAAAACATCCCCGGCCCCGGTCAGCAGCACGGCGCGGATGGCGGGGTCTTCGTCGCATTGCAGGGCCGCTTCCATCAAATCGCGACCCATGGCTCCGTTCAGGGTATTTCCGGCGCCGGGCCGGTTAAGAACGATGCGGGCGACGCCGTTATCGATTGAAAAGTCGAGTGTTTCCATGGCTCCAATTCCTGTGCAAATTTTTTTCAGGGTGGACAGCTTTTGCCCCCTCGTCAAGTAGGTGACAGGGAACGATTTTAACGTATAGTCCTGATCCAACCTGAAGCATGTCCAGGAGAGACCATGAGCGACCATTTGATCGAACACTGTGACAAGGGTGTCACCGTTCTGACCCTGAACCGGCCCGAGCGCATGAACGCCCTGTCGCGGCCCATGCTGGCCGACTTGCTGACCGCCCTGGAGCGGCTGGCGGCAGATCAAACCGTTGGCGTGGTGGTGTTGACCGGCACCGATCCGGCTTTTTGCGCCGGCGGGGATGTCAAGGCCATGACTGAGGACAAGGAATTTCATTCCGGCCCCCTGGAACACCGGACCCAGACCCTGCGCGGCCTGATGGAATGTTCGCGCTGGCTGCACGAAATGCCGAAACCGACCATCGCCATGGTCAACGGGGCCGCCGCCGGGGCCGGATTATCCATCGCCCTGGCCTGTGATATGCGCCTGGCCGGAACGTCGGCCATGTTCACCACCGCCTTCGCCCATGTCGGTTTTTCCGGCGATTTCGGCGGCAGCTATTTCCTCACCCATCTGGTCGGCACGGCGAAAGCACGCGAGCTGTATTTCACCGCCGCCAAAGTCGGGGCCGAGGAAGCCCTGGGGCTGGGCATGGTCAACAAGGTGATCGCCGATGCCGACCTGGCAGCCGAAACAATGGCCCTGGCCGAAAGACTGGCCGCCGGGCCGACCGTCGCCTACCGCTACATGAAGCGCAACATGAACGCCGCTTTGGGTCTGCCTTTGGCCCAGGTGATGGACATCGAAGCCCTGCACCACACCCGC
This sequence comes from uncultured Rhodospirillaceae bacterium, assembly GCA_965613205.1. GTDB lineage: Bacteria > Pseudomonadota > Alphaproteobacteria > Rhodospirillales > JABHCV01 > CAZZKE01. The sequence continues at coordinate 3,031 of CBFDVE010000127.1, read as the reverse complement.
ACCGGCGAAACCGAAGATCACAAGGAAGCGGCCCAGGCCTTCGTCGAAAAACGCCCGCCCGTATTCAGGGGGCGCTGAGCGACACAGCCATGAGCGAGTATTTTGAAACCCTGCGTGGCCTGATCACGCCGTCGGACTGCGATGAAAACGCCGTCATCACATCGAGCGCCTTAAGTGCCTGTATGGCCGATGCCACGGCCCACGCCCTGCACACCCTGGGTCTGGGACCCCGGCAGATGCGCCAGAGCCGGGAGCGGGTGCGCCTGATACACGAGCATCTGGATCGCCAATTCGATCTGGGACCCGGCGATATATTCCATGTCGAAAGCACCCTGCTATCAACTGATCAGGAAGCCCATATATTAGAGCACCGAATGATCGATAGCGCCGGGGGCGCGATCTCGTGCGTTGCCCGCACGCAAGTGACCGCCCCGCCCTTGCCCCAGACAGAAACTGCTGAACCGGCGGATCAGGTCGGCGTTGAAACTTATCGGGGCCGGGTCAGTTCGGCCCAGTGCGACCAGATGCGGCACATGAACGTGCAGTATTATATGGAAAAGAACAGCCAGGCCCTGGCCCAGATCGGCAACATGCTGGGGCTGGGCAAGGGTTTTTATCCGCAAACCGAGCGAATTTTGTTCGAACGCGAATTGTATGCCGGTGATGTACTGGTCATGCGCAGTGCCATTCGCCAGGTCGAAGATGACCGGGTTCATGTGGCGTCCCAGTTGCTGAATGGCGAAAATGGTGACGTAGCCGCCCGCTTTGAAACCGTGGCCCGACTGTGGAATCCGGCCGACGGGGCCTTGCAGCCCCTATCCAGCGGGGTGCGTAAACTGGCCCTGTCTTTCGCTCCGGCGACGGAAGATGATTTCCCCCTGCCCCGCCCCATCACCGGCCCTCGGGCCAGCGCAGATGTCCCGCCGAACACCATTGTCACCTGTCGGCGAGCCGTCAATACCTGGCAGACGGATGCCACGGCGGGCTTCGTTATTTCCTGCGTATCGGACGCCGCCATGCATTTGTTCACTCATATGGGCGTCGATCACGCCTGGCGGACTGAAAATGATACCGGTTCAGCGGCGCTGGATTATGATATCCGCTATCACCGGCCGATGGCCATCGGCACCCCGGTGGAAGCCCACAGCCGGTTTCTGGAAACCCGGGAGAAGGTTTTTCGTTTCAGCCATCATCTGTGTGACGCCACCGATGGCGCGCTCACAACGACTGTCGAGGTGACCGCCGTGCTGTTTGATTTGAGCAAACGAAAATCGGTCTCCCTGCCGCAGAATTTTCACCAAATGGCCTTGAATTTTGGCGTTGTGAAGGAGCCGACGGAGCCATGACCGAGAAACAAGTTTCCCGTTATCTGGATGATTTCGTCGTCGGCGAAACGATTGACTGTGGCAGTTACACTTTCAATGAAGAAGAAATAATCCGCTTCGCCAGCGAGTTCGATCCGCAACCCTTTCATATTGATCCGGTCGCCGCCGCCCGGTCGCCCTATGGCGGCATCATCGCCAGCGGCTGGCATACGGTGGCGATCATGATGCGATTGATGGTCGATGGCTATATTTCTGAATCATCCTCCATGGGATCACCGGGGGTGGATCAGGTGCGCTGGCTAAAGCCGGTCCGACCCGGCGATACGATTACCGTGCGCATTCTGGTCAACGAAGTGATTCCGTCGAGAAGCAAGCCGGACCGTGGTATTGTTAAATTTCTGACCGAAGTCAGCAATCAAATTGGCGATGTCGTCATGACCGTGCAGGGCATGGGCATGTATTTGCGGCGAGTTGAATAATCAATTCAAATAAATCAAAAAGGAATACATCATGGCTCCCGAAAGCAATCGCAAAATTGTCCTCGCCGCCCGCCCCGTGGGCGAGCCGACTCCGGCCGATTTTACCCTGGAAACAGAAGCCATACCGGCCACTGGCGATGGTCAATTCCTGTGCCGAACTATCTATTTGTCGCTCGACCCCTACATGCGGGGCCGCATGAGCGACGCCAAGTCCTATTCCGCACCGGTGGAAATCGGCGGCGTCATGGTTGGCGGCACGGTCAGTGAAGTGATGGCCAGCAACCATTCCGACTACGGGGTCGGCGATATCGTTTTCGGCTATGGCGGCTGGCAGGAATATTCGGTGTCCGACGGCACCGGTGTGAACAAGGGTAACCCCGACCTGGCACCTGTTTCCACCGCCCTTGGCGTGCTGGGGATGCCGGGCATGACCGCCTATACGGGCCTGATCAACATCGGCCAGCCGAAAGCAGGCGAAACCGTGGTTGTCGCCGCCGCCTCGGGTGCGGTTGGCAGTGTCGTCGGCCAGATTGCCAAGCTGAAAGGGTGCCGCGCCGTCGGCATCGCCGGATCACCGGAAAAATGCCGCTATGTGGTGGAAGAACTGGGCTTCGATGCCTGTGTGTCCCACCGGGCCGATGATTTCCAGGACCAGTTGAAAGCCGCCTGCCCCGATGGCATCGATGTTTATTTCGAAAATGTCGGCGGCAAGGTGTTCACCGCCGTCGCCAGACTGCTCAACAATTTCGCCCGTATCCCCGTTTGCGGCCTGATCGCCAACTATAATCTGACCGAACTGCCCGAAGGGCCGGACAAAACCGCCCTGTTACAGCGCCAGATACTGACCCACCGGCTGACCCTGCGCGGCTTTATCGTCTGGGACTTCGCCGATCAGGCCAGGGAATTCGCCACCAACGTCGGCGGCTGGATAGGCGAAGGCAAGATCAAGTACCGGGAAGATATTGTCGATGGCCTGGAAAATGCCCCGCAAGCCTTTATCGGCCTGCTCAATGGCAAGAACTTCGGCAAACTGGTCATTCGGGTGGGGGCGGAAACGTAAGGAACCATCGGCTCGCTCCATAGGATTCGATCAGTTTCTCTTAGACCCAGCGGAAAACGGAAATCCCATAGGCTACGGTCACCACAAGTGCCCCCCACAGGGGCAGGCCTATCAGGCCTAGCCATACCCACTATCATAAAAGGATGACACGTTGGATCACTTTACAA
>CBFDVE010000126.1:0-7042 GCA_965613205.1 uncultured Rhodospirillaceae bacterium | reverse complement strand
TTCTATGAACATAACAATCCCCCGTATGCACCTACGCCACCAGGGCTGTGGTTATTCCTCTAGTAAAAGAGACAGATGATCGGCAAGACGCAAGGACAGCAGAACAATTTCCAGCGTTGGATTATTGCCGCCACCCGTCGAGAACACGCTGCTTCCCGCCATATACAGGTTGGTGATCCCGTGCACCCTGGAATTGCGATCGACCACGCCATGTTTCGGATTTTCAGACATCCGGGTCGTCCCCATTTGATGGCAATGGCCCGACGCCTCTATCTCGATCTCGTCGTCGAGAATGTACTTTTTCAACTGCACCCTGGCGATATTCTGGCGGGCCATTTCACGAGCCGATTCCATCGCCAGCAAGCGAATGGTTTTGCGGTCCAGTGCGTTTATTTGCCAGTTCAAGATAACCCGGCGCTGCCCCAGGGAGTCCCTTTCCTGACCCAGGGTAATGCGGCTTTCCCTGTTCGGAGCCTGCTCGCACATGGTGGTGATAACGCCATCGCCCGGACAGTCGAAATCGACCATTTGACGTGACAGATCAAGCAGACTTTCAGAACTGCAAGCGGCATCCCTGAGGTATCGTTTCAAAACACGCAAGCGGCCGTATGTTTCGGGATTGGAATCCGGCTGAAAGGATAAAACCGCATTGAGAACACCACTCTTGACCATCAATTCCCGGCTCGGCTTGAAGCCAATGTTTCCCCCGTCCCAGAAATCCGGCCTAGAGGTTACGAACCTGCCGAGAGGTACATCGAGATGTTCCATGAAACACCGGCCCACGTAATCGGAATGATTGCCGATGCCATTTGGCACCTGTGAGTTGCAACTTAGCAACAACCTTGCGTTTTCGATCGCCCCACAGGCAATGACTATCTGTTTGCCGCGAAACCGGAATTCCTTGCCGTCATAATTAAGTGCGACTAGTTCCGTCGCATGATCAAGGTTGCCGTTTAGGCGTATATCGACTGTATTGCAGTTGACAAAACAGTCGATATTGGCGTTTTCCGTAACTTCCTTGAGATATTTTTCGTTCAGGCGGGTGGGAGGGCTGCGGACAAATCCAACCATCCGCAAACGCGAATTATCCCACTGATCGGCCTTGGGAACCTCAAACCGCTGGCCGGTTATGTCAATGATTTCCGCAGCCCGGTCAAAATAGCCATCCAGGTCTGTTTTTCTGATCGGCCATCCGGGCAATCCCCATCTGTCGCCATCTTCGAAATCTATCGCATCGGGCACATAACACAGCCCGGCCCAATGGGCCGACGTTCCGCCAAAATAGCGAATGCGGCAGTCGGCCACATCGTTCCAATAATACAACCCTGACCCGTTTATGGTTTTGCCGCTATAGATGTCCTGGGAACGATCACTATATTCAACGCCACCGGCTTCCAGCAATGCAACACTCTTGCCTTTTTTCGCCAGTTCACGGGCGATAGAAATACCCGCGAAACCGGCACCGCAAATGCAGGCATCGTATATTTTGTCAGGGACAACAAAATCTGATTTCTGGGCATCAATCAACATTCGAAGCGAGCCTGGTACCCACTATCATAAAAGGATGGCACGTTGGACGGCTTTGCAGGTTTCTCGGCAAGGCGCGGGTTTCGCCGTGATGCCAAAGCATCACAAGAGACACGCAACGCAGTCCGAGGGGCCTGCAAAGCCGCCCTTCGGGTCACTTTACAAGACCTCTGGAGGGCGTCAAACCCACTTGACGATGCCCGGCATCGCCGGCGCGGCTTTTCCTACCCAGAAGTCTTGTAAAGTGATCCAACGTGTCATCCTTTTATGATAGTGGGTACTAGCCTGCCAAATCTTCAAGGCGCAGCACCCAGCCATCGACAACCACATATTCGACATCGTCCAACCAACCATTCTTGAATTTTTCCGGGACGATCTGGCGCTCGTTGCCAGCTCCGGCAGGAAGATATCTCATAAACAAACCAACCCCGGCAATGACCCCGGCCCAGAGGGTAAATTTTCTTCGGGAAATGATGTTAGAAGGCATATTACTTTTCTTGATCTATTGTTTTGCCAAGTTCCCCTTGCCGATTCACTTTAGGGTTTTCCTCCTTGAATAGCAAATCAGTTATCGAATGCCCTTGCAGGATAAACTAACATGTAACTTAATTCGTTCTTGCGCGTTACATCTGTTTACTGTCAAAACGGATCAACTTAAAAATTCGTAGCTATCAGGGCCAGACAACATGATCTTCAGTTCGTATGAATTCATTTTTGTCTTCATTCCTGTCGCCCTTTTTGGTTTTTTCTTCCTCGCCAGAATTTCTCATGTCTACGCCATCAGTTGGCTGGTTTTCTGTTCGTTCTTTTTTTATGGATGGTGGGATATCCGTTATGTCCCGCTGATATCCGGGTCGATGCTGTTTAACTATTTGTTGGGAACAATTCTTGGCAAAAATACCAACCTCAATTTCCAACAAAAAAAGTATTTGCTGATCGCCGGAATAGCGGCAAATCTGCTGCTGCTGATATTTTTCAAGTACACCAATTTCCTGATCGAAAATATCGACCAGCTATTCTCGACAAGTATTGGCTTCATCTACATCACCTTGCCCCTGGCCATATCGTTTTTCACGTTTCAGCAAATTGCCTATCTGGTCGATGCCTATCAGGGTAAAACGCGAGAATACAGCCTTTTGCACTATTCCCTGTTCGTAACGTTTTTCCCGCAACTAATCGCCGGGCCAATTGTCCACCACAAGGAAATGCTGCCGCAATTCAGCCTGGACATTAATAAAAAAATTCGGCTCCAGAATATTGTCAAAGGGACAACCATTTTTGTTATTGGCTTTTTCAAAAAAGCCGTTATCGCCGATGGCATCGCACCCTATTCGAACAAGATATTCATGATCGCCCAAAGTGACGTGCCGGTACCGTTTTTTGACGCCTGGTCCGGCGCTCTGGCCTATACCTTTCAGCTTTACTTCGATTTTTCAGGATACGCCGACATGGCCATCGGCTCGGCGCTGCTGTTCAATATCCGCCTGCCGATCAATTTCAACTCGCCCTACAAGGCCCTTAACATTTCCGATTTTTGGCGCCGCTGGCACATTACCCTGTCCCGATTTCTAAAAGATTACATATATGTCCCACTAGGGGGCAACAGACGAGGTAATACCCGGCGATATACCAACATGATGGCGACCATGATTATCGGCGGCATTTGGCACGGCGCCGGATGGACTTTCCTGTTCTGGGGCTTTTTGCACGGAGCCTATCTGACCATTGACCACAGCTGGAACGCTATTGTCAGCCGGTCTCCCACCCTTCTGGCGGCACGCGCCCGCCCCTTGTACAAATCGGTGGCTTGGCTGATTACCATAAATGCGGTGATCGTCGGTTGGGTTTACTTTCGCGCCGAATCGTTTTCATCGGCCAATAATATTCTGTCAGGCATGGCCGGGCTGAACGGCCTTGAATTGCCCCAGGGAATTGTCTCTAGAATCCCGGTCCTTCAGGAATTGGTCATGGCCCTGAATATCCCGACGACGGTCGGCACCGCCGCAGAGTTTTTGCTTTCCTATATCTGGATCGGCACCTGCCTTCTGATCGCCCTGCTGTTACCAAATTCTCACGAATTCACCCGGCTTCGCTGGATCAACAAAGAAAACGCCAATTCAAGCCGTCCAATCGCTCCTGTCTTTTGGCGAATCAATCGCATCTGGGCGGTGACGATCGGTGTTATGGCGGCCTTATCGACTCTGGCGCTGACCCGGGCCGGTGATTTTCTGTACTTTCAGTTTTGAGGTAACAACGTGCGCCCTGTCATCTACATCCGGTATTTGTTCTATGGCTTTCTCGCCACGATGGCTCTGGCGTTTGCGGTTACCTACATCATTGATCCATACCGAATTTTTCTAACGCCTGAAATCAGCGGATTAAACGAAAAAAAATCTCGCGCTCAGGGTGAGATATTTTTCAATCGAATGGTCGGTATCAAGACCGTTCAACCAACAACGATTCTGCTTGGAAATTCGCGTGTCCAATGGGGAATGTCGGCACGAAGCCAATTATGGCCGCAAGCCCTGAGGCCTGTGTATAACGCGGCGATACCCGGAAGCAACAACCAGACGGCGTTTGCCTATCTGCAATACGCCATACGCACGGGCAACATAAAGGTCGCCGTGCTCGGCCTGGATTATCTAAGCTCCCTCATCAAGATAAATGCGGCGGCCGATAAACCGGTAATTTTGGGAAATTACGGACCGCTCCTCAGCACCGAAAATAGTATGGCCCAGACAGTCAAAAACTATTTCCTGCGAATTGCCTCTATCGATGGCCTGATCGACAGTTTTTTGACCGTTTTCGAACAGAAAAACCCCTATGCGCCCGATATATTGCCGAACGGCGACAACCCATTAAACGAATATAAGGGGTACGCAACCGAGAAGGGCTATCACAGACTTTTCAAAAATTATTTGTCTGGAATCAAAAAACGCCTGGGCAGAAAAGACAGAATATTTATCCAGGAAACTGATTCCTCACCCGAATTCGAAGCCCTGAAACGTCTTATCGATCTCGCCAAAAATAATAACGTGAAGCTTTATATGTTCTTCCATCCCTATCATTCGACATTGCAAGACTTGATAACATCGGTAGGGAGACGCGAAGAATTTGACAATTGGAAACGCCGAATTTTGCACATTGTACAGAAGAGAGACAACGTAGAGCTATGGGATTTTAGCACCCGCAGCGAATTAACCTCTGAAGCCGTGCCTGAAGCCGGAGACATGACTACGCGGATGAACTGGTATTGGGAACCCGGCCACTATAAAAATGGTTTGGGCGAAAAAATAATCAGCAATGTATTTCAAAATAATTTACCATATCCGGATCGACCGTTTGGCAATAAGTTATATCCAAAATAACGTCAACAAATAACAGGGTGTAAACGATGATCATTATCCGGCTCATGGTGATCCTTTTACTTGTCTCTATGTTGCCTGCTGCCAAGGCGTCTGCGGCCCCCCCGGATAAAGGCGTCGGCCTTCATTTGACAAAAATCAATGCTTTCCGCACAGGCATGCCCTTCGCCGACATCTTCAAATATGCCCTCATCTGGATCACTCAACGGGCCGGCGTGAGTGGGAACACCAAGGAGAAACTGCCGCTCGATGCCGACGGCTGGATAAAGTCATTGGAGCCTGGACAACGTGCTAAAGCTCTTATGCTCTGGGTCAAAAAAGAAATCCAACCAACCGGAATATTCGAAATGACCTACACCGGCAATGGTAGGATGACGTTTGGCGACAACGTTAAAATTGTTAACAAAAGCAAAGGCCGGATGACGCTTGAAATCTCGCAAGGCGTCGGGGCGATATTGGCTATTGAAGAAACGGATCCGAAAGACCCCATTCGAAACATCAAAATATGGCTGCCCGGTACTCCCGAGAATGGGGACAAAAAAAACGAATTCAATCCGGCCTACATGAAACTCACCAAAGATTTCAGAGTCTTTCGATATATGGACTGGCTTAGGGCCAACAAGGACCGGGTCGTATCGTGGGAAGACCGGGTGAAACCGACCAACGCGACTCAGGCTTCCGATAAAGGCGTGGCACTTGAACATATTGTCGGCTTTTCCAACCGCATGAAGGCTGCCCCGTGGATCAACATTCATCATCGCGCGTCCGATAGATATGTGCGGAAGTTCGCCGAATTTTTTCGTGACAATCTAAATCCGGACCTGAAGATATATATCGAATATTCCAATGAAGTCTGGAATAGTCGATTTCCACAGAAAAAATATGCGGCGAAAATGGCTAAAAAAAGAGGCTACAAAAGTAGTGACGAATTCTACTTCCGCAGATCCATAGAAATATTCAAGATTTTCGAAGATGTTTTCGGCGACGACAAACGGCTGGTGCGTGTCATCGCCAGTCAATTCTGGAACCTCAACAGAATCAAGCAACTGTTAAAATACAAAAAGTCTGGCGACAAATTCGACGCGCTGGCCGACCCGGTCATGACCGAGCAGCGCCGCACGCAACTGCGCGACGCCGTTTTCGCGCTTGACGATCTCGCCAACGTCGAAGAACTCATGCGGTTGACAGTGGCAGACAGGTAAGACGGTCCTAAGAACTGACGCAGACCGTAAGAGCAATGACCGAACAACCAGTCATCACCGCAGGGGTATTGATCGGTGGCAAGAGTTCGCGCATGGGCACGGACAAGGCGATGCTACCCTGGAAGGGTTCGACGCTGCTCGAATCCGTTGTCAACACCGCCCGCCAAGTGACCGACGACTGCGTCCTTCTCGGTAGCGCCCAACGACTACCCGAGGCCCTGATTGACATGCCCCGACTACCCGACGCCTATCCCGGTATCGGTCCCATCGCTGGACTGCACGCCCTACTCAGCCACCGCCCCGACGCGTGGTGTCTGCTACTGAGTTGTGACATCCCCGACGTCACGAGCCAGACGATCGACGTTTTGGTCGAGCACATTACCCCGGAGTCCCGCGTCGTCGCCTACGTCACACCGTCTATCTCGACACGCCCCACGGATTCACATCCGTGTGACCCCCCCTATCGTACCAACGCCCATTCAAGCCGAATCGAACCCTGTTGCGCACTGTACCACTCGTCCGTCCTCCGAGATGTTGAACGCGCCATGGCGACCAATCGGGGCTCCCTGAGCGCACTCATCGAGTCCGTCCCCCACGCCACGCTCCCGGTCAATCCGGACAGCCAAGCGGCGCTCCACAACATCAACTTTCCCAGAGACTACAACGATTCAGTTTGAATGGATTGAGATGCGCCGCGCGGACCGCCACGTTGACGCGCGCCCGATTGCGCGCCGCCAACACCGCCCCTCTACGTCACCAACGGAATGCTACCACGCAAAGTGGGCGAACGCCTTGTTGGCGTCGGCCATGCGGTGCATGTTGTCCCGAATGGTCATGGCCGCACCTTCCTTCTTGTACGCGCCCATGATTTCCTGCGCGAGATAGAACGAGGTGGGCTTGTTAGCTCGGGCCTTCCGCGTGCACTGGATCATCCACCGAATGGCCAGG
>CBFDVE010000125.1:0-7058 GCA_965613205.1 uncultured Rhodospirillaceae bacterium | reverse complement strand
GGGCAATCGCCATTGATGGCGGCTTGGTCGGCGTGGGTCGCGTGCTTGTGGACGGTGAGGCCGCTGGCGGGATCACGCTGGGGATGAGCATTTGCCCTTCGGCGTTGGTTCGGATCGTGGGCGGATTGGCGAGTACGGGGTACATTGATATGGACCCGGATACCGCCAACTGCACCTCGTTTGGAGACGGAGGAGATATTCAGATCGGCAATGGCGGCGATGTGATCGGTCGTGGTGCCACAGCAACCGCCGACAATATTAACCAGGCCATTACGGGCGAAATCGCCGATCACCTGGGCCATGTGTTCGGGCGTATCGTCGTAGCCGCCGAATTCGTTGGGCAGGCCGGCATTGGGGTGAACGCTGACGCGGGTCGGTGCGACCCCGGCCATGGTCTGCACATGTTGGCGCAATTCCGTCGCCCCAAGCGCGCAGTTAAGGCCAATACTGATCGGCCTGGCGTGGGCGACGGAAATGCAAAACGCTTCCGGCGTCTGCCCCGACAAGGTTCGGCCCGAGGCATCCGTGATGGTGCCCGAGACCATTACCGGCAGTTTCATCTGGTGATCGTCGAAATATTTCAGCACCGCATAAATGGCGGCCTTGCAATTCAGGGTATCGAACACGGTTTCGATCAGCAGCAGATCGACGCCGCCTTCGACCAGGCCGTCGATGGCCAGATCGTAGGCCTGGGCCAGTTCGTCGAAGGTCACATTGCGAAAGCCCGGATCATTGACATCGGGCGAGATCGATGCGGTGCGATTGGTCGGCCCCAGCACCCCGGCGACAAAGCGGGGCTTGTCTGGGGTTTTCGCGCTCGCCGCGTCGGCGGCGGCGCGGGCCAGCCGGGCACTGGCCACATTTATATCACGGACCACGGATTGCTGACCGTAATCGGCCTGGGAAATGACCGTCGCGTTGAACGTGTTGGTTTCGACAATATCAGACCCGGCATTGAGGAAGGCCGTGTGGATATCACCAATCAGGTCCGGCTGGGTCAGGCTTAGAAGATCGTTGTTACCCTTCTGATCCATGGCGTGATCGGCAAACAGGCTGCCCCGGTAATCGGCCTCGTCCAGGCGTTTGTCCTGGATCATGGTGCCCATGGCGCCGTCGAGAACGAGAATACGTTGTTGCAGCAATTTTTCGATTGGCGTGGTCATTTTATTGGCTCTTCCCGTCGCAGTCTGTTGCCGGCCGAACGCCCAGCATGTGGCAGATGGCATAGGATAAATCTGCCCGGTTGAGGGTGTAGAAATGGAAATCCTTGACGCCGCTGGCGTGCAGTACGCGGCATTGTTCGGCGGCCACACTGGCGGCGACCAGCTTGCGGGTTTCCGCGTCATTATCGAGCCCGTCAAACATTGCCGCCAGCCAGTCGGGCACCGCGGTGCCGCTCAGTTTCGAGAATTTGCAGACCTGTTTGAAATTGGTCACCGGCAAGATACCGGGAATGATCGGCACATGAATTCCGGTCGCCCGTGCCCGGTCCAGAAACCTCAGATAAACCTCGGGATCGAAAAAATACTGGGTGATGGCGCGGCTCGCCCCGGCGTCGATCTTGCGCTTCAGGTTGTCTAAGTCGGCCTGCCCGCTACTCGCTTCCGGGTGGCCTTCCGGATAGGCGGCGACGGAGATTTCGAAGTCGGCAATGGATTTCAACCCGACCACCAGATCGGACGCATAGGCATAGCCATCGGGGTGCGGCCGGTACGACCCGTCGCCTTCCGGCGCATCACCGCGCAGGGCGACGATGTGGCGGATGCCCGCGTCCCAGTAGCGTTCGGCGATATCATGAATTTCTGATTTTTCAGAACCGACACAGGTCAGATGGGCGGCGGTCGAAAGATCGCTTTTGTGGGCCAGGGCGACGACGGTTTCGTGGGTCCGTTGCCGCGTCGTGCCGCCCGCCCCATAGGTCACCGAGACAAACGATGGCTTGACCGGAGCCAGCCGTTCGACGCACGCCCACAAAGACTGCTCGGCTTTTTCCGTCGCCGGGGGAAAAAATTCAAAGGACACTCGAAAGTCTTTGGGCAACGGCAGGGCGACGATCAAAGACGGATGAGGCGGTCGCCCTTTCGAGGTCACATTCATCAAGGCTTGGCGATTCTTGAGGACTTCTTCTCTGGTCATTTGCTTTTTTCCGTCTGTTTGCGACCCAGCCACAAGGACACTGTCAAAGGGTCGCCGGGCAGGGATTGAAACTCGACCAGGTCCAACCCGGCGGCATCGAACCAGATGGCAACGTCATCATCACCAATGCCCAGGCGGCGGTGACTGTGTTCTGATCGCAAGGCTTCAAGTTCGTGGGGGGCGAAATCGGCCACCAGCAAACGTCCGCCCGGCCGCAATACACGGACCGCTTCGGCAATGGCCTGGCCGGGCCGGTCGAGAAAATGCAGGACCTGATGAATGGTCACCGCATCGAAAGACTCCCCATCGAAGGGGATCTGGTAAATGTCGGCCTGGCGCACTGAGCAGTGGGTCATACCCGCCTGGTCCAGATTGTTGCGCGCCAAAGACAGCATTTCGGCAGACAGGTCGATACCTTCTCCGCACCCGATATGGGGTCCGAATATTTCCAGCATTCGGCCGGTGCCGGTGCCGATATCGAGCAGGTCATTTATGGCCTGATCGCGCCCGTCACCGACCAGCATATTAAGCAAGGCCCGTTCCACTTCACCATCATCGGTGTGCAGGGAACGTAACTGGTCCCATGCCCCGGCGCTGCTGCGGAAATAGGCCTGGGCGTGGGCGTCGCGTTTGCCTTTGATGTCTTGCAGGCGGAACCGGTCACGGGCCAGTTGTTCATCGTGGTTAATTTTTTCCGGCAGAAGATCGAGCAAACAGCGTACCAGGGGAGCCCCGGCGCCCCTGTGGACCAGGCCGTAAAATACCCAGCCACCTTCGCGTTTGCGATCCAGCAAACCGGCATCGGTCAACAATTTAAGATGGCGAGACACCCTGGGTTGGCTTTGTGACATTATCTCAACCAGTTCGCTTACGGTCAGGTCACCATGAGAACACAGCACCAGCAATCGCAGACGGGTCGGTTCGGCGATGGCGCGCAAGGCGGTGATCAAAGGGTTAAGGGTATACATAATTAATAATTTGCCGCTCTTTAACCTTGGGAAACATTAAATATATCGGTATTTATAAAGATATAAGTATTTCTTTATATTATTGATCGGGGATTGTCCAGATTATTCTCTGATTTGACTATTTGCGCCTGATTGGGCAGACCCGGATTGTTGCATTAATGCAACACATGTAACTCTCCGGTTGAATAAAGGAGTGACGCCGCTGGTTTTTCCTAAATCCTTGTGATATTTCATTTTCTAGTTGATTGCACATCAATCACATCAATAAAGTCGGCTTTTTTACCCTGTGGAAAAAATGGGGAATGGCTGGCGAAAACAGGAACTTATAGGGCTGATCGCTAAATCCACTGGCAGTGGTACTTTTTGTTAACCAAAGGCTGCGATATTTATCGCGCTTTAAGTCAAGCAAACGAAGATCAGGCTGCCGGGGTCATTTAAGGTTATTCGATCATTTGAACGGCTATGAATAAACAGCAAAAGCGTATTCACATATGACCAGTTCTCTCAATTCGATTTTTCCGTTTCGATTCTTGATCATTGCCGTGACCGCCTTATCGCTTGGTGCCTGCGCCACAGCACCCGATTCATCGGACCCTGAAGCGGTCGCCGAATTCGATCAGGTCAATGATCCGGCAGAGCCCACCATGCGGGCCATATTCGCATTTAACCGGACTCTCGATACGGTCGTTCTGAAACCGGCGGCGAGCGTTTACAAAGACGTAGTACCCGACAAAGGCCGGGCAGCCGTGCATAATTTCCTCAACAATCTGCGCACGCCGGTGATCTTTTTCAATAATGTCATGCAGGGCGATTTCGAAGACGCCCTGATGACCCTGATGCGCTTTCTGATCAATTCTACCGTCGGCATTCTGGGCTTCGATGATGTCGCCGCCGACCTGGGTATGGAATTCCGCAATGAAGATTTCGGCCAGACCCTGGCCGTGTGGAACATGCCGGATGGTCCCTACATCATGCTGCCCGTATTTGGACCGTCGAATCCGCGAGATGCCATTGGCCGGGTTGTCGATTTTATCATCGACCCCTTGAACATCTGGGCCGGCAATGTCGATAACGATTGGGCCATGCCGACCCGCACCGGTGTCGATGCGGTTGATTTCCGGGCCTTGCATTTTGATACCATTGCCGACCTTGAAAAATCGTCGCTCGATTTCTACGCTACGGTGCGGACGCTTTATCGGCAACGCCGCAACGATGAAATCCACAACGGTAATGTGGATCCGGCCATGTCGGTTCCCAGTATAGGTGAACTTTTGGACGATGGCCCGGCGGTCGAGGAAATATCGCAAGCCGATTAACAGTGGGGGTCCCTGATATGAAAAGGCGGTCTCTGATCAAAGCCTTCGCCCCTTTGCTTGTATGTCTGTTGATCGCCCTGCCACTGGGCGCAGCACAGGCCGGCACGTTTGAAGACGAAGCCACCATATTCGTCAAGAACCTGGCAAAAAAGGCGATCGGCGAGCTGACCAACAAGTCGGCCCCGCGGGAAAAACGGATCGCCCTGTTCCGCAATTTCTTCACCACTCATTTCGCCGTTAAAGGTATCGGCAAATGGATTCTCGGTCGTCACTGGAAAAAAGCGACGCCTGATGAACGGGCCGAATATTTGCGGCTGTTTGAAGATTTGATGGTTATCTCTTATGTGGATCGCTTCGCCGCCTATACGGGCGAACCCCTGCTGGTCATCAAGACACTCCGCCAGAATGACACCAACGCCACAGTCTATGCGGAAATTGAACAACCCGGTGGAGCCCCGACCGTGCATGTAGACTGGCGGGTGGCGCGCAAAGGCACCATGTACAAGATCGTCGACGTGATCGTCGAAGGCACATCCATGAGCAGCACCCTGCGCTCGGATTTCGGATCGACCATTCGTCGGCGCGGCGGCAAGGTTTCCGGACTGATTGACGCCTTGCGCAAAAAGACCAAAGGCCTGAGATCCTCGTCTGAATAAATCATGAAACAATGGTGCATCAGCGGACAGTGGAATTTCTCCGGCCTGGCGCTGGCAGATGCCCCGCCACCCGACCCCGGTCCCGGTGAAATCCTGCTCGCCATGAAGGCGGTGTCGCTGAATTATCGCGATACCCTGATGATCAATCGCGGCTACGGCAAGTTGTCGGGCGACCTGCCTCTGGTGCCCTTGTCCGATGGCGTCGGTGAGGTCGTCGCGCTCGGCGAGGGCGTGACCGGAATCGACATCGGCCAGCGCCGCCTGCCCTGTTTCAATCAACTCTGGTTGCAGGGCGAGCAACACGACGAAAGCTGGGCCGGAACCCTGGGCGGGCCGCTGGATGGCACGGCCCGGCAATTCATGGCCGTGCGCGCCAATGCCACCGTGCCGGTGCCGCAACATCTGAGCGACGCGGAAGCGGCGACCTTGTGCTGTGCCGCCATCACCGCCTGGAACGCGCTCGATGGAATCGAAAAAGGCAGTACGGTTGTTACCCAGGGCACGGGCGGGGTGTCGCTGTTTGCCCTGCAAATGGCCAAGGCCCGCGGGGCAACCGTGATCGCCACATCATCGAGCGGTGAGAAACTGGAGCGCCTGAAAGACCTGGGTGCCGATCATCTGCTCAATTACCGGGAAATCCCGGATTGGGGCAAGGCGGTGCTGGCTTTGAGCGAGGGCAGAGGGGCCGACCTGGTGGTCGAAATCGGCGGTGGTGAAACCATCAACCAATCCCTGCGCGCCATCCGCAGCGGTGGCACCTTATCGCTGATTGGCAACGTCAGCGGCTCGGTGGCCGAGATCAATCTGCCCCACGTTTTCATGTTTCATAAACGCCTGATCGGCATCGCCACCGGTTCGGTCGCCGATTTCCGGGCGATGATGGCAGAGATTGCCGCCACCAAACTATGCCCGGTCGTGGACGATAAAATCCATGATTTCCAGAGCCTTGACCTTGCCATGAAAGCCCTGCCCCTGGGCGATCATTTCGGCAAGGTCGTGGTCAGGGTCGATTGATTTATTCGGCCGGTTTGACCATGGGGGCCGGTTGCCACAAGGCGGCGGCCTGGGGTGTGGCCTGCCAGTAGGCCAGGGCCATGAACAGGGCACCGGAAATAATGTTGCCCAAAGTCACCCACAGAAGGTTATACCATCGAGCGTTAATAAGAACCCATAGAGATCGTCACAGCAGTCCTTCGGGTAGGAGACAAGCCGCAGGCGATGCCATCGCATCGTCGAGGTTTTTCGACGCCCTCCGAAGGGCTGCTGTGGCGACCGGAACGGCGGCTTCACAAGCCTTTTGGCACGCCCAAAGGGCGTTTTTGTCCCGCGTCTTCCAGACGTGTCGCCCACGGTCTTGCGGTACAGGGCACCGCTACGCCGCAGGCTCCGAGCCAAAAGGCTTGTGAAGCCGTCTCTATAGGTCCTTATTAACGCTCGATGGTATTATGGCCCATTCCGGCCAGGGATACGGTTTCCGGATGCTCGCCCAGCAAGGCGATGATGAAGATGGTCATGTTGGCAATGGAATGTTCGTACCCACTGGCGATGAAAGCCAGCAGACACCAGAATATAACAATCGCCTTGGCGGCATCGTTTTCGGTCCGCGCCGCCATCCACAAGGCCAGGCAGACCAGCCAGTTACACAGGATTCCCAAGGCCAGGAGCTGGCCCGCGGACTTACCCATTTTACCGGCGGCAACATTGTTGAGCAGGTCCGACCCGACCCCTGTCAGGGCCCCTTGTCCGATGTAATAGATCAGGCCCAGAACCAGGGCGCCGACCAGATTGCCGACCCACGACATGGCCCAGACTGCGGCCAAATCCTTGCCGCTGGTCTGGCGACGCAGCCAACCGATGGTCATGAACATGGGTCGATTCTTTATTTGAGTGTTGATTAATTCAGGTTCAGGCCGAAACGACCTTGAGCGGCCGGTAGCTAATCAGATGGCTGGCCAGTTGCAACGAGATCACATTGTTTTTTA
>CBFDVE010000124.1:0-7068 GCA_965613205.1 uncultured Rhodospirillaceae bacterium | reverse complement strand
TGGCCGATTTAAGCTCACGTTTGGCCAGATCCAGGGCCCAGTCGCCAAATTGATAGGTGAACGCTGCGTTTCCGGTGGCATCAGGCGACAATATGGCCGGGCCATCGGTTCGCCGCAGGACGGCCTTGATGCGGGCCAGCAATTCGCGCGGGTTGAAGGGCTTGGCGAGATAATCATCGGCCCCCATTTCCAGTCCGATGATGCGGTCGGTTTCTTCGCCCATGGCCGTCAACATGATGATCGGCAAGGATGATTTGGCCCGCAAATTGCGGCACAGGGTCAGGCCGTCTTCCCCCGGCAACATCAAATCCAGCACGACCAGGTCAATCTTCCAGTCGGCCAGCAGCTGTTTCATCTCGCGGCCATCGGCGGCCAGGCTGACGCGCAGGCCGTGCTTGTCGAGAAACTGGGCCAGCAGTTCGCGGATGTCCCGATCATCATCGACAATTAGAATATGCGCCGTAGGATCCATGACCGGGACTATAGCCTACCCGTCCCAGGCGATTGGCCATTAAATGGTTACCGAGTGTAACAAAGGGCAGGCCTGAAACAGTCTGTTACAAAATCGGGGCGCGCTCGAAATACCCTTGTTACACAGGGCTGATTAAATGCTTTCCAGTTTCAAGCATTCAATACGGAGAGTTCAAATCATGAAATGCAAATCAGTTGTTATGACTTCGGTCGCGGCTGCCGCCCTGGTCGCCCTCGTTTCTCTCGGCTCGGCGGTGGTTTCTTCGGTTCCCACCTACGCCAGTGGCACCGGTGAAGGTATGGGAATGATGGGCAAGATGAAAATGGCCCTGCAAAACCATCATATGGACGGGCACGGTCAAATGAGCGGTCAGGGTCATATGGGTGGTCAGAGTCACATGGGTGGCAACGCCGCCATGGCGCTGGACCTGGATGTGGACGATGTGCGCAAAATCATCGAAGGCCGCCTGGTCATGCACGGCAACGACCGCATGAAGGCCGGCAAGATTGAAATTCTCGACGATGATACCATCGTTGCCGAAATCGTCACGGTCGATGATTCCTTGGTTTTCAAACTGGCCTTCGACCGCAAGACCGGCGCTCATCGCCCAGCCAAATAAACTCAGTCCGCTAAACCTGGGCTTCCGTCCCCCCCCCTTTGACGGAAGCTCGCGACGACCGGTTCTCTCCCAAAGGCCGGTCGTCGCCTCCCCGTTCTGACAACGAAGGAACATGACCATGTACCGGCTTATCAACGGCAATATGGGCGAACAACAGTGGGCGAACATGCACCACGGCTATGGTCACGGAGCGATCTCGTTGATCGTTTCGATCCTGGTCATTGGCCTGGTTGTATTGGTTATTGCAAGAATTTGGCGCGGTGGCCGTCACGGCACCGGCAAGCAGGCGCTCGACATTCTGGGTCAGCGCTACGCCAATGGCGAAATTGATGAAACGGAATACCGTGACAAGCGAAACGTGCTTAAATCACGCAAATGATTCAGCCGTTGCGGTGGATCAGATGGTAACCGAAATCGGTTTCGACCACGTCGCTGGTTTGATCGACATCAAGGTCGAAGGCGGCATCTTCGAAGGCTTTGACCATCTGGCCCCGGCCAAACGATCCCAGGCTGCCGCCGTCACTGGCCGACGGGCAATCTGAATTTTCACTGGCCAGTTCGGCGAACTCGGCGCCATCGGCCAGCTTACCCTTGATTTCGCTAACCAGTTCAAGGGCCTCGTCTTTGCTGCGGGTCGCCGATGATCTGTCGGACTCGGAATGCATGATAAGGATGTGAGCGGCGGCGATCTGGTCTGACATTATCTAAATTCTCCGAAATGTTTTGCAAGTGAACAGGTGATGACTATCTAGCGGATATCAAGTCCTTTTAGAAGCCATAAAAGTCTCCCTACCCCAAGGGGCAGCTTGCGAAAACCCTGCTCTATCCCTATGATCCGGGCTGTATTTGGCCACTTTGGGCATCCCGGAGCACACCATCTTTTCGGAGTTACCTTGCGATGGATTATGAAACTTTCTTCAGCGACCGGATTTCCGACCTTAAATCGGAAGGTCGGTACCGCATTTTTATCGATCTGGAGCGCCAGTCGGGATCCTTTCCCAAGGCTTTGAATCATCGGGAAAATGGTGACGTTGCCGAAATTACCGTCTGGTGTTCCAACGATTACATGGGCATGGGCCAGAACCCGACGACCCTGGCCGCCATGCATGAGGCCATCGACCGCTGCGGTGCCGGTGCCGGGGGTACCCGCAATATATCGGGCACCAACCATTATCATGTGCTGCTGGAACAGGAACTGGCCGATTTGCACGGCAAGGAAGCCGCCTTGATCTTCGGCTCGGGCTGGAACGCCAATCACACGGCCCTGAGCACTCTGGGCTCGATGATCCCCGACTGCGTCATTGTTTCAGATTCCCACAACCATAATTCAATGATCGAAGGCATCCGTCATTCCCGCGCCGAAAAGAAGATTTTCAAACACAACGACGTGCAAGACCTGGACAGGTTCTTAAGCGAGTACGACCGGGACACGGCGAAACTGGTGGCCTTTGAATCCGTTTATTCCATGGACGGCGATATCGCCCCGATCAGGGAAATCCTGGATGTCGCCGAGCGACACAACGCCATGACATTCCTCGATGAAGTGCACGCGGTTGGCATGTATGGCCCGCGCGGCGGCGGGGTTGCCGAACGGGAAGGACTGTCGGACCGTGTCACCATCATTCAGGGCACCCTGGCCAAGGCCTTTGGTGTCGTCGGCGGCTATATTTCCGGCACCGCCGCGATGTGTGATTTTGTTCGTTCCTACGGTTCGGGGTTTATTTTTTCGTCCTCCATGCCGCCGGCCGTGGCGGCGGCGGCGCGGGCATCTATCCGCTACCTGAAAGACCATAACGAGCTGCGCGAACGGCACCAGGAACGGGCGGCGACCCTGAAACGCCGCCTGACCGAAGTCGGTATTCCGGTCATGCCATCGGTCAGTCATATCGTACCGGTGCTGGTCGGTGACGCGGTGCTGTGCAAGCAGGCCAGCGATGATTTGTTGCTCAAGCACGACATCTACGTGCAACCCATCAACTACCCGACGGTCGCCCGCGGCACCGAACGGCTGCGCTTTACCCCGACGCCATTGCACAGCGATGCCGACATGGATTATCTTGTCGATGCCCTGCGTGAAGTCTGGAACCGGCTTGGGTTGCGCCAAGCCGCCTGAAAGCCGTTTTAAATGTTCGCCGATAACACTCTGACGCCAAAAGAAGCCGTTAGACTGTGTGCCCTGGGGACCCTGGCGCTGGGCCCCCTGCGATATGGCGACCTGGCTAACTCGATCCGCCATTTCATCAGCCGCATCACCGGGCCGTCGCTCGATGTGATGGGGCAATCTATCGAACTTCTGAAATACGAAGGCCTGGTCGAAGCGATGGACGGGGATGGCGATGCCATGCTGGCTATTACGGACGCCGGGCGGGCCGAACTTAATACCCTGCTGAGCGCCAATCTAAGATCGGCCGCGACGGAAATTAACAAACTTGTGGTGGCGCTGAAATTTCGCTTTTTGCATCTGCTCGACGACCCTGAAAAAGTCAGTCAGGCGGAACTGCTGATCGATACAACGGAAAGCGAGTTGGCCCGACTGGATGACCTGAGGCAGCACCATGCGACCGATCAAGGGTACCTGACCAACTGGCTCGATCACGATATCGATTTACTGGAAAAAAGACTTTCCTGGCTTGAAGATTTCAAAGCCCGGATGAAAAATTAACTGCCGCCGGTAATTTTTTTGACGACCATGGCCAGGCCGGACAACACTTTCTGTCCTTCCGCGCCGCCATCGCCACTCATCCGCTTGGCAATAACGATCTTCATGGTGTCGATATAAAGGGAAATGACATCCAGATCAGTTTCGCTGACTTCCGTTTTACCTTCGATGAAGCGACAAAGATCGTTGCCAAGAATGGTCATTAAATCGTAATTGAAACTGCCCCCCTGACCCTTCATGTCATGGGCGATCTGGAACACGGCATCGACGTAATCTGTGGGATCATCCTTATTCTCGAGCAGCGTTTCATGGGCTTCGCTGATTTTCACCAGGTCTTCCTCAACCCATTCAAGATAGCTGTCGGCGAGACCGGCGATAACGGCTTCGGCCCGTTCGATGGCGGCCAGATCGACCGCACCAGCGCCCCCCTCTCGCACTTTCATTTTCAGCGTATTGGGAGGGGTAATGACCTGTACGCTTTCTTCATCGCTCATGTCTTTTCTTTCAATTGTATGTTCCAGCATAAATACACGTCGATTAAAACCAGTTAACTGTCAAGCAGGGCCTGGACCTCCGCCTGGGACAGTTCGCCATCCTCGCCGCCGTCACTGTCCGCCGACTCTTTGTCCGCGACGCGCCGTTCTGACCCCCGATAAGCGGGATTGTCCCGCCGCCGACGATCGGGACCGAAATACATTCCGGCCCGCACGAACGGCCGGGGTCGTTCGATGATCGCCTTGACTCTGGCATACAGGCCCTTGGCGGAAATCGGTTTGGCCATAAACTCGTGAACCCCGGCGTCTCTGGCTTCGACCACCCGGTTCATTTCCGTATGACCGGTCAACATGATGATCGGCACAAACGGGTTGGGGCTGTCCTTGCCGGTGCGTACCAGACGGGTGAAATCGAGCCCGTCGAGGGGCTGCATATTCCAGTCGCAAATAATGATATCAGCGGGAAAATGGCGCAATTCCTTGAAAGCATCGGCACCATCAATGGCGTCGAGGCAGTTTTTGACACCAAGAGCATGCAAGATACCTTTTATCAGCGCGCGCATGTGCTTGTTATCGTCAACAATCAGGAAGTTCAATCTCTCGAGATTGTAATCTACCATTCCCTCACCGCTTTACCGATTTTTACTCTAAACTATACAGAGTCCAAGGATAAACACTTATCAACCCAACGGCAATACCAGCCAAATCCGGTTAATATTGGACCGATACTATGTCGCCTGGATTGCGGGAATGATAAGCGTGGCTTCATTCAGTCGTTTTTCATCGCCGCTGAATTTGCGATCCTGCCGACGCCGGTCCGGACCAAAATAGCCGCCACTGTTAATATATGCACGATTGTCTGAAATTACAGAATTTATTCGCGATAACAGCGATTTGGCTGAAATTGGTTTGCTCAGGAAATCATTGACGCCGGCGTTTCTGGCCTCGTTGGCCAGGGTTTCATCGGTGTATCCGGTGACCATGATGATGGGCAGAAATTTATCGACGTTATCTTCGCCATGTCTGATTCGCCGGACGCATTCGACACCATCCACACCGTCCATTTTCCAGTCGATGATCGCCATGTCGGCATCGAAACTGGCCAAAACCTCCATCGCTTCGGCCCCGTCACGGGCCTCCTCCACTGTTTCCACACCAAGGGCCTTGAGGATTGTCCGCATCAGGGTGCGAAAATGAAGATTATCTTCGACAATCAAGACATTGACCTGGCTGATATCAAATTCAGGCATCAGGCGACCCGGCATTGCCGAGGGCAATAGCAATGATTAACAGCGGAATATTTTCGATAAAATTTCAGCATCACTTTGCCAATCAACGAACTGGAACAAAATCGGCCTATGGAGTGCGTTGTTTTCACTGGCAATATTATAGGTCGGAGCCTGTCGGGGGTCCAGCATCATTGCCTTTTATTTAGAGCAATCCCAATCCGCGCAACTCTGCCGCCATGTCGCCGGGCATGGTTGTCTTGTCCATCAAAGGGTCCAGGTCATGTGGTGCATTTTTCGATGCCAGATATCGCCAGCCCTGGAAAGCCCGGAATTCCTGTAATTCGGTTGGCACAAGTTGTCGGTCGAGAGACAGGCTGCAATAGGGCCGACCATCGCCATCCCGGCCCCGTTCGACGCCAATAAAACGCTGACGAACCCGGACAAATTTCTTGATCACCCAGTAAATTGATCCCCCGGCGAGCAATTCTTCGGCTCGTTTTGGCGTGTTGCGCGTAACATGAACAATGCCGCCCTCATTGCGCAAGCGCCTGGATTGCAGCTCAATCAAATGGGCTATATCGTTGACCCCGACACACAGCTTGATCAGATGCAGGGATGCCTTGGTCATTTTTCTTTCCAGGCCTGCGAGGCCTGCGAGACTTTCGATACCGGTGACTTTGCCAGCAGATCACAAATATTGCGACCGGCTTCGATTAGTGCGGCCAACTCCACACCGGTCTTGACGCCAAGACCATCGAGCATGTAGAGCACATCTTCGCTGGCGACATTTCCCGCCGCACCACTGGCATAAGGGCAGCCGCCCAGGCCGGCGACGGAACTGTCGATGGTCGCCACACCCAATTGCATGACCGCCAGCAGGTTGGCCAGGGCCTGGCCATAGGTGTCGTGAAAATGCGCCGCCAGTTTTTCCACCGGCACCTGGGTCGAGACATCTTTGATCATGGCCTGGGCCTTGGCCGGGGTGCCGACGCCGACCGTATCGCCAAGAGAAATCTCGTAACACCCGGCCTGCATCAGTCTTTTTGCCACCCTGGTAACGGCAGCAACGTCGACCGCCCCTTCGTAGGGACAACCGAGGACGCAGGAAATGTAGCCACGAACGGCAATTCCCTTGTCTTTTGCGGCTTGGCAGACTTCATGGAAGCGCCGGAAGCTCTCGTCGATGGAGCAATTGATATTGCGCCTGGAGAAAGTTTCCGAAGCGGCGGCGAAGACGGCGATGTCTCTGGCCCCGGCGGCAACCGCGCCTTGAAATCCTTTCATATTAGGCACCAGAACCGGATAGCGGACATGTTGGGTCATATCCAGACCGGCCAGGACCTGGTCCGTATGGGCCATTTGCGGCACCCATTTTGGCGAAACGAAACTACCGGATTCAATCACTGACAGTCCGGCCTGGCGCAGTTGATTGATCAGGCTGACCCGTTCAACGGCGCTCAACGACCGGGTTTCATTTTGCAAACCGTCACGGGGGCCGACTTCGACCATGGTAATTTTTGCAGGCAGGTGCATGGCAGAAGACCTTATAGGATCGTCGAATTCAGGGGCGATATTTGTGTTCGTTTTTACGGCGG
>CBFDVE010000123.1:0-7096 GCA_965613205.1 uncultured Rhodospirillaceae bacterium | reverse complement strand
GGCGCATACTCGAGTCCCGAGGAGAGGCCGACGCAGCCTCTCGCAATCTGGTCTCGAAGGATCTCCTTCATGCGATCGACCTCGGCGTCCCGTCGGCGCACGTCGTCGGCGGCACGGATATCGCGTTTAACGTAGGCGTCGAGAACGCTTGAGACCAGCTCCTGGGCCAGAATACTCATGCGCTTTATCGTTTTAACGGTGTCACCCACCGGTTCGGTCTGAGCCAACGTGATGGCCCGTTTGGCGATATTTTTCGAGTAATCACCAATCCGTTCTATGTTGGCCGATGTCTTCAGCGCCGTAATGACCATGCGCAAATCTTCTGCCATCGGTTGCCGCAACGCGATCAGGCGGATCGCATTGTGGTCCAGGGCGGCCTCCAGGTCATCGATTAACTTATCTTCTTTAATGACCTGTCGTGCCAAATCACTGTCCCGGCGGACCAGGGCGTCTATGGCTTTGGCCAGTTGCGCTTCAGCCATGCCGCCCATTTCGGCGAGAGTGGTGTCGATGGCTTTTAGTTCGTCATCGAACGAGGTGACAATGTGTTCTTGTTCCATATTTTTAACCTATCCGCCCGGTGATGTAGTCTTGGGTGCGTTTGTCTTCGGGTCGGGTGAAAATATCTTCGGTTACACCCTGTTCGACCAGTTCACCCATATGAAAGAACGCGGTTTTTTGCGAAACCCGCGCCGCCTGTTGCATGGAATGGGTGACCATGATGATGGTGAAGTTTTCTTTCAAATCGTCAATCAGTTCTTCGATGCGGGCCGTAGCGATGGGGTCCAGCGCCGAGCACGGCTCGTCCATCAGAATTACTTCCGGCTCGACGGCGATGGCGCGGGCGATGCACAGGCGTTGCTGTTGACCACCGGACAGCCCGGTTCCAGGGGCCTCGAGCCGGTCGCGCACCTCGTCGATCAGCCCGGCCTTTTGCAGGCTGCCGAGGACGATGTCGTCCAATTCGGCGCGGCTTTTCGCAAGGCCATGGATTTTCGGCCCATAGGCAACATTATCATAGATCGATTTGGGGAAGGGATTGGGTTTTTGAAAAACCATGCCGACCCGCGCCCGCAGATGCACCACATCGACGCCTCGGGCATAGATATTTTCGCCGTCGAGCCGGATTTCACCCTCGACACGGCAGCCGTCGATGACATCGTTCATGCGGTTGATGCAACGCAGGAAGGTCGATTTACCACAGCCTGACGGGCCGATCAGCGCCGTTACCTGATGGCAGGGAATATCTATCGAAATGTCGTTCAGGGCCTGCTTGTCGCCGTAATAGACATTGACCCCCCGCGCCGTTATTTTTTCCGCTTGTTGAGGAATGGGATCGTTTGAAATTGTCACCAGGTGCACCAAGTTCAGGAAACTCCTACCAGCGCCGTTCAAACCGCTTGCGCAGAATGACGGCGGTCAAATTCATTAACACAAGAAAGATCAGCAACACCAGAATAGCGGCCGCCGTGCGTTCGCCGAAGGCCCGTTCGGGCGCGTCCGCCCACAAGAAAATCTGCACCGGCAGTGCGGTCGCCGGTTCCAGAATCCCTTGCGGGATATCGACGATGAAGGCGACCATGCCGATCATCAACAAAGGGGCCGTTTCGCCCAGCGCCTGGGCCATGCCGATGATGGTTCCGGTCAACATGCCGGGCATGGCCGATGGCAATACATGATGCAAAACCACCTGCACCGGGCTGGCGCCCATGGCCATGGCGGCCTGACGGATTGACGGCGGTACGGATTTAAGGGCGGCCCGGGCGGCGATGATGATGGTCGGCAGGGTCATCAGCGCCAACACCATGCCGCCGACCAGGGGGGCCGACCGGGGCAGGCCGAAGACGTTCAGAAACACGGCCAACCCGAGCAATCCAAATACGATGGACGGCACCGCGGCCAGATTATTGATGTTGACTTCAATCAGGTCGGTCCAGCGGTTTTTTGGCGCGAATTCTTCAAGGTGTACCGCCGTCATCACACCCAACGGAAAGGCCAGCACCAAACAGACCAGCAGACTGAGCGCCGAGCCTACCGCCGCGCCCAGAATACCGGCCAGTTCCGGTTCGCGGGAATCGCCAGACGTGAAAAAACCCTTGTTGAATTGAAGCTGCAACTGACCGGACGCGACGAATTGGTCGATCCACACCAGTTCCTGATTGGAGATGCGCCTCTCGCTTTCGGCCACGGTGCGATCGATGATACCCTTTAGCAGCATATCCACGTCGTCCGAGGCCGGTAGCCAGTAGGTGCGGCGTTGGCCGATCCATTCGGGATTTTGTTCAATTTGCTGACGCAATATATATCCGGCACCGGGACTGACCAGTCCGTACAGGCGCTTCTTGGCCTGGCGTTTCCTGACATCCGGGAATTGCTGGCGCAAGGTGGCCTTGATCACCCCCTGCCAATTACCCATTTCAACTGTCTCGGCTGTCACCGTGGCCGGCAATTGGACGTAGGCCTGTTGCAAGACACTCGCGCCACGCCCGATAACCACGCTCAGCATGACGCCAAGAAAACCCAGGGCCAGCAAAATGGCGGCGATGCCGTACAGGCGGAAACGGCGCTCGGCGGCATACCTGCGCGAAAGGCCGGATTTGATCCGTTCAGCGTTGCTCATTCGTACTGTTCCCGGTATTTCCGAACCACTTTGAGCGCCACCATATTAAGCAAAAGCGTGGCCACAAACAGCATCAGCCCGAGGGCGAATGCGGCCAGGGTTTTCGGACTGTCGAATTCCTGATCTCCGGTCAGCAAGGTGACGATCTGCACCGTCACGGTGGTCACCGCCTGAAACGGGTTGGCGGTCAGATTGGCCGACAGGCCTGCCGCCATGACCACGATCATGGTTTCGCCAATGGCCCTGGATGCGGCCAGCAAAATGCCGCCCATTATGCCAGGCAGGGCGGCTGGCAGGACAATCTGGCGAATCGTTTCGGACCGGGTCGCACCCAGCCCCAGCGCCCCTTCGCGCAAGGAAAGTGGCACCGCAGAAATGACATCTTCGGCCAGCGATGAAATCAGCGGGATAATCATGATACCCATGACCAGGCCCGCCGCCAACGCACTTTCCGATGATACCTCGAAACCCGCACCTTCGCCGGCCCTGCGCAACCAGGGGGCGACGACCAGGGCGGCGAAAAAACCATAAACAACGGTCGGGATACCGGCCAGAATTTCCAGCGTTGGCTTGACCCAGGCGCGGACCCGGCGACTGGCGTATTCGGCCAGATAAATAGCCGAGTAAAGCCCCACGGGCACGGCGAAGGCCAGGGCGATGGCGCTGATCAACAGGGTTCCGGCGATCAACGGCACCGCGCCGAAGCTGCCCGAGGCGCCGACCTGGTCTTCGCGGATTGCGGTCTGCGGACTCCATTCCAGGCCGAACAGAAAATCCGTCAACGGGACGGCAGAAAAAAATCGCAAGGATTCAAACAACAGCGAGGCAACAATGCCGATGGTCGTTAAAATAGCTACCGTGGAACTAACAACAAGGGCTCCCTTGATGACTAATTCCACGGCCTTTTTCGCTTTCCTGGACGGCGTGACGTACATCCGGCCTCCGCCGTCCAGGGTATCGCGAAGTCTGTTAGAAGTTGAGGTTGGCAAGTTCCTCAGCCCCTTTGCGGAACAAGGCGCGTTCTTTGACCGGCATCGGGATCAGTCCCTTGTCGGCCAAATAACCTTCGTCTCCCCAGGCTTTTTCCGAGGTGAATTCCCGAATGTAGGCTTTCATACCCGGCACTTTACCCACTTGCGCCTGCTTGACGTAGAAGTAGAGGGCGCGCGAGATCGGGTATGATCCATCGGCTATGGCTTCGAATTTCGGGGCAATGCCATTGATCTTGCTACCCTGCACCTTGTCTGCATTTTGATCCAGGTACGAGAAGCCGAAGATACCCAGGGCATTGGAGTTGGCTTGCAGTTTTTGCACGATCAGGTTGTCGTTTTCACCGGCTTCGATAAACGCTCCGTCTTCGCGGATGGTGTGGCACAGCGTCTTATAGGCTTTCTTGTCGGTTTTCTTCATGGCTTTGATCCAGCCGACCTTCTTGCAGCCGCCTTCCATGGCCAGTTCGACAAAAGCGTCGCGAGTACCGGACGTGGGCGGCGGGCCGAGGACCTCGATTTTGGTCGCGGGCAGGGCAGCGTTGACGTCTTTCCAGGTCTTGTAGGGATTGGCCTGGGTTTTGCCTTCGCCAGCGGGAACATTCTTGGCCAGGGCCAGATACAAATCCTTCAGGGACAGTTCAAACCGTACGGCCTCTTTCGAATTGGCGATAACGATGCCATCGTAGCCGATTTTGACTTCAGTCACGTCCGTGACGCCATTTGCGGCGCACTTTTTGACTTCCGATTTCTTGATCCGGCGAGAGGCGTTAGTGATGTCGGGATGCTGATCGCCGACGCCGGCGCAAAACAGCTTCAGGCCGCCGCCCGAACCGGTGCTTTCAACAACGGGAGTCTTGAATTTAGTAGATTTGCCAAACCGTTCGGCCACCGTGGTGGCAAACGGGTAGACGGTGGACGATCCGACAATGCGAATCTGCTCGCGGGCCTCGGCTTGCCCGGGCAAGGTCACGCCACCCATGGTGGTCGCGGCGACAATGGCCAAAGCGATGGTTGTACTTTTCATTTTACGGGGTCTCCCAAAATAAAACAGCTCTATAAGCGGCCCAATTGCCGCTTTCGGTGGGCACTCTATTTTCACACCGCTGCTGTTTTATGATAGTTTTGTGAACCTTTTATGACAGCCCGTTATTCTGGCAGATAGACCGAAAAATTCGTTCCCGATTCGGCACTGCTTTCCACCGTCAAACGCCCCCGATGACGGGCCACGATGTGTTTGACAATGGCCAGGCCCAGTCCGGTACCGCCCATCTGCCGTGACCGGCCCTTGTCGATGCGGTAGAATCGCTCGGTCAGGCGCGGCAGATGCTCGGGCGCAACCGGCTCGCCCCGGTTGATCACCTGAACCCGAATGCCCGCGCCGCCGACATCGGGAATACGCGCCACGATGCCGGCCCGCAGCACTACCGGCTCGCCCTCGGGGCCGTATTTGATCGCGTTATCGACAAGATTTTGGAAAACCTCGATCAGTTCATCTGAATCTCCGGGCACGGTGGCAAAATCCTCTGCTGTTTCCAACTCAAGGGAAATGTCTCGCCTTTTAGCCTTGACCGACAGGGAATCAACCACGTGCCGTAATATCACTGGCACGTCGGCCTGACCAAGCGGGCGGACGTGCTCGTTGACTTCGATGCGGGCCAGTGACAACAGATCGTCAATCAGTCGGGCCATACGCTCGGCCTCTTCTTCCATGACGCCAAGGAATTTCTCCCGTGCTTCGGCATCATCCCTGGCCGGGCCTAGCAGGGTTTCGATAAAGCCGATCAGCGACGACAGGGGCGAGCGCAGTTCATGGCTGATATTGGCGACAAATTCACCGCGCATTTCTTCGGCCTGACGGGCCAGGGTGACATCATGCAATACCAGAATGGCGCAGGGTGAACTGATGTCGCCTTTCGGAAACGGGGTGGCATAGGCCTCGAGCGTACGGCGCACCGGGGTGCTCAGGGAAATCTCGGCGCCCTTGAATTTGCGCCCGGCAATGGCGTCGTTGACCCCTTCCAGCACCGCCGGATGGCGAAAGGTTTGCGACAGGTCGCGCCCCTTGGCTTGTTCGCCCATCAAATCAATGGCGGCTTGATTGAGCGCCAGCACGTCGCGCTTTTTACCAAGCAGCACGACCGGATCGGGAAGGAAATCGAGAATGGCGGCGGCGATGATGGTATCTATCTTTTCTTCGCGGGTCTGCGCGGTGTCGACCTGGGGGCGCTCGACCAACAGGTAGCTTCCGGCAATCACCAACACCGTCAAAGTAATCGCGGCACCGGTAACGATCCAGCCGACGGCCCACATAGCGGCCAACAGGACAAGGCCTACGGTTGCGTATGGGATGGACCTGCGGAACGGTCGGCGGCGACTTTTGGGGTCATTTGTTTTCATGAATGTGAGGCTACGAGGTCTCTGCACAATGATTTTTCAGCATAGCTATCTGCCACCGACAAAGAAACGCTTACTTGAAAGTGATAACGTAACTTTCCCGTATCACACTCCCGGCACAATCGAGAGAGAATAGGGGCGATAGACAGGGACAAGCCAGTATCATGCTATACAGGCGTTCGGCGATCAGGTGCCAATGCCAGTGTTGCGGGCGTCTGTGGGTATGTTCGATATTGTGCAGGGAAATCGGCTCAGACCCATCGAACAAGGTTATCAGTTCACTGGCATTGCAATAATAGTGGCGACGGCGTCCCCTTACGTGAAGGTCACATATAACGCCGATGTCCAGGCCTTGGCGTCATCGATCTGGCGGCCCTGAAAGTAAAGCGGCCGGTGACCGTGCGGACCATTTTGGGGATCCAGATCGAAAGTACCGCTGACATCCCGAGGCATCGGCGTATCGCTCAGGCGTTCGATGGCGACGAATAATTCCGTGCCCCCCAGTTCCTTGCGCACCCGGCCCTGCTCCATCAGTTCGGCACCGGAAATTTCCAGCTCGAAATCCGGGCAGTGGACAAACGGATTGCCGTCCAGCGGATTGCCGACTTTAACGTAACCATCAATCGTGCCGCTGACTTTCAGGCTCGACTGGGCCAGGTTGGAAACATCGATTTCGATGGCATCGGCGTCGCCATAGGTATCGGTGCGAACGCCAATTCTGGTTGGCCCGGCGCGCCAGCAATTTTCTTCCTGATGCTCAAAACCCAGGCCGCGAAAAGAATTGATCACGCCGTTGCGAATATCGATGGTCGCCTTCCAGTCGGCCCAGCGATAGCGATCACGAATGCGGGCCCCGCCGATGCGCACCCGGACCCGGCGTTCCGACAGGCCGTATTCTTCCTGCAAATTGCGGGACCAGATCAGGCCGGTGTGATCGTAGGCGGAAATTTCATCCCACCCGGCATCACCCAGAAAGCGATAATGGACGACCGCCGAGCCCTTGTGATCGATCTCTTCGCCCATCATGTGGCCATCGCAATGGGCGATGGCGACCAGCCGCTCGCCGGTGGTCGCCCAGGTCCGCCGCGCC
>CBFDVE010000122.1:0-7117 GCA_965613205.1 uncultured Rhodospirillaceae bacterium | reverse complement strand
GCAAAAATTAAATAATTTTTCGTTGGTGCCTGACCCCCGGGCTTTCTAGTTGATGTTCTGTGCGTATCGGCTTGTTGTTGTCATGAAAATTGACTACTTTTGCTGAATGATCCATCATCTGCGTGAGAAATCTCAAACGATTTCAAAGCATTCAAGTTCGGGGCCTCATTATCTTATGTCGAAAACCATTCTAATCGTTGAAGACAACGAGCTGAACATGAAGCTGTTTAACGACCTGCTTCAGGCACATGGCTACGATACGGTACAAACGACAGACGGCAGAGATGCTGTCGACCTGGTTCGGCAGCACATGCCCGACCTGATCCTGATGGATATTCAACTGCCGGAAATATCAGGCCTGGAAGTGACCAAGATTCTCAAGGCCGATGACGATTTGAAGCACATACCGGTTATTGCCGTAACGGCGTTCGCCATGAAGGGCGATGAAGAAAAAATTCGCGAAGGCGGCTGCGAAGGGTATATCGCCAAGCCCATTTCGGTGCCGGTTTTTCTCGAAACCATTCATAAATTCCTCGACTAATCCCCCCTGACATCTTCGACCATGTCGCGCAGGCGTCGAAGGTCGCCGATCACCAGCTTGTTTCCCTTTTTTTCGACAATTCCCTTGCGCGCCAGATCGTTCATCACTCTGGCCACGGTTTCCCGTGATGTGCTAACCCGGCTGGCGATATCGCCATGAATGGGAATGGGCTCGATTGTGGCTTCGATGGCATCGTCATCCAGATCCCCGACAAGACGCAACAGATCGGCATGAACCCGGTTGTTGGCCCCTAACGTGCTGAGATCCATGATGCGCTGGGTCGAGGCCCGGACGATTTTGGCCAGATGGGTCATCACTTTCATGGCGACGGGCGGATTGGCGTCAAGCAGACGCAGGAAGGCATGGCGTGGCAAGAAAGCAATCATGGCTTGATCCAGCGCGACCACCCGGGCCGAGCGCGGCAGGCCGTCCAGGGCCGAAAGCTCGCCGAAAAAGCCGCCGGCATTCAACTCGTCAAGAATGATGCCGCGCCCGGAAAAGGAATAATTGACAACTCGCACACGGCCACTGACGACAAAACAAACGTCACGCGTGGTGCTTTCCTTGTCGATGATTTGCTGGTGCGGGGCATAGCGACGCCACCGGCTGCTTTTTTCAATAACCGCCAGTTCTTTCGTGCCAAGTCCGAACAACAAATCAATCCCGGCAAGGGAATTGTCATCATTGTCAGCCGGTAGTTGATTTTCCCGCCCCATTTTGTTCTGCTTTTTTATCTGTTCCCTAAGCGCTTTACCCGATGATAGCCGAACTACGGGACAGGTCCATCAAATACACGTAAACTTGCACACTGCCGTTGCCACGTTTATCTTTCCTATGATCTGATTTCACTTGGGAAAATGCGTTCATGGCGACCATCGGTAAAGCCCGAAAGACGAAAATAGCGGTGGTTTTACCGTGCTACCGGGAAACCGGTCACGTCCTGGATGTGATCGCCGCCATCGGTGATGAAATAGCCCATATCTATGTTGTCGATGATGCCTGCCCGGATAAGACGGGCCAACATGTGCGCGCACATTGTACCGACAAACGGGTCGAAATTATCACTCTGGCCGACAATCTGGGCGTCGGCGGGGCGACAATGGCGGGTTATCGGCAGGCACTGGCCGATGGCGCCCGAATTATTATCAAACTGGATGGCGACGGGCAAATGGACCCGGCGCGAATATCTGACCTGGTCGCACCCATCATGGAAGGCCGTGCCGACTACACCAAGGGCAACCGGTTTTATAATCTCGATGGCATTTCGCAAATGCCGAAAATGCGTATTATCGGCAATCTGGCATTATCTTTTATCACCAAGTTGTCGAGTGGTTATTGGAACATATTCGATCCCACCAACGGCTTCACCGCCTTGCACGCCGAAGCCGCCCGGCAGTTACCCTTCGACAAGATCAACACCGGTTTCTTTTTTGAATCCGATATGCTGTTCCGCCTGTATCTGGAGCGCGCCCGGGTCATCGATGTTCCCATGCCGGCCCAATACGGCAAGGAAGAAAGTTCTTTGAGCATTCGCAAGATATTGTTCGAATTTGCCGGAAAGCATTTTATCAACACCTCGAAACGCATTTTTTATACCTACTTTCTGCGCGACTTCGGCGTCCCGTCCATCGAATTGGCGCTCGGAAAAATCCTGTTCATTGTCGGCGGCATATACGGCATCCTCGGTTGGCGGGAAAGTGCGGCAACCGGCATCCCGGCGACCGCCGGCACGGTGCTGCTGGCCGCCATGCCGATTATCATCGGCAGCCAATTGCTGATTTCCTTCATCGATCACGATGTCAAAAATATTCCCGACAGGGCGATGCACAAAAAAGCCTGAAGCCCGCCGATAAACCTGATCCCTTTCATGTCGAGACGCAATGAAATCACAAAATGTAGTGTGAGGGGCCAATATTTTGTGCCATATTTTGCGCTATCGGTGATTCGCCACCGTGATACCTTATCCCTATAGAGGCTTTTGACATCCCCTTGAACAGAGCGACAAACCCGTTGACGTCAGCGGTTGACGATCAGGAACATGATCTGCTTCTCAGGCAAATGGCGCAGACACTTTGCCGCCAATACATCATGTGGCTGTCCATGGAACCGCTGCCGTGTCAGCAAGGGATCGATTGCGACAAGTCCGACAAATGCCGGGCAATGGCCGAAGAAGTGATCGATTACACCAAAGACCTGGCCCCAGTCTGAGCCCGTTTTAGACCTCTATCGCAACGCCCCCCCGCCTAGGATCACCGGCGCCATCCGTGGTGCGACCGGTGGGATCGTAACGGACCGCATGGACGCCACCGAAAAACATATTCCTGTCGGCCCAGATTTTGCTGTCTGGGTATATTTTTGCAAGCGCCGCGACCGTACCCTCGGCAAACCCCGGTTCCACATTAAGCACACCCCCTTGCAGATGCAGCCTGGGACTGTCCACGGCCCGTTGCAAGGGCATCGAAAATGCCGACAGGTTGATCAGCACTTGCAGGATGGCGGAGCGAATTCTGTTTGATCCTCCCGAGCCCATGGCGGTGACGACACCGTTCGGATCACACAAGGCGCTCGGGGCCATCATCGAACTCATGCGGGTATGGGTCGGCCAGTTGTGGAAGCCTGTAGGCACCACATCTTGTTCTCCCAGCATGTTGTTGAGCATGATGCCCGTCCCCGGCACCAGATAGGCGCATCCCTCGCCATTGGATATGGACAGACTGGCCACATTGCCCTCAACGTCGGCGACATTGATGTGGGTGGTTCCCCGGTGGGCCGCCGGATGGCCGCCAAGGCGTTTCTTGTAGGATTGCACAAATTCCGGCAGCAACAAATCTGTCTTCGTATTTTCATTGAGGCCACTGGCCAATCGCGCCTGGTCGGTCATATCCATCGCCTGGGCGACAATTTGCAGGTGCTCCTTGCTGCCGAAATCACGGGCCGGAAGATTTGTGCCTTCCAGCAATTGCAAGGCAAAAGCGATCAGCAACCCGCCACAAGAGGGCGGCGGGTTGCTCAGCAATTGCTGATCGCCATAGGTCATTTGCAGGGGCGAGCGCCTGCTCAGGGAGTAGGTTTCCAGATCCCGCCGCCGCAGGTGGCCGCCACCTTCGGCACAATCCTGATCAATGCGGGCGGCGATCTCACCCCGGTAGAACAGATCCTCGCCTTCCCGGGCCAGGGCATCGAGAACATCGGCAAATTCCCTGTTGGTGAATATTTCCCCCTCGCCCAGCAAGTGCCCGGAATGACGGGCCGAGCCATACAGGGCATGGCTTTCGGCACTGGACTTAAAGATATGTTCGACCACACTCAGAATGTAGGCCTGTTGGTGGTTGATGATTGTCCCGCTGATCGCCAGTTTGCAGGCTGGTTCGATGATCCGGGCCATCGGCAGGGTGCCGAGATCGGACTGGATGGCAAACATCCCGCGCACCACACCGGGACAGGCGATAGCACCAAGACCGATATGGAACTGCTGTTGGGTGGCGCCAAAATCGGCCATGATGGGAAAAAAATCAGTATCTTCCCGAGCCAGCTTTCGGCCCGGTGTGTGGACAAAAAAATCGTAAAGCACGGGCCTGGACGCCGTCGGCAGGGCCAGCATAAAACCGCCACCGCCGAGGGAGCTCAGGACCGGTTCGGTAACACAGGCCGCCAACAGGGCGCCAAGGGCGGCATCAAAGGCGTTGCCGCCTTCCTGCAAAATGATCGCCGCCGCCCCTGCGGTTTCCTCATGGCCGGCGGAAACAATGCCCTTTTTCATTCGGTTTCTGCAGAGCCGACAACGCGGTATTTCGGGAATATGGCCTGCACTTTGGTGCCCTGTCCCGGCTCGCTGCTGATTTTTAGAATGCCGCCGTGAATGTCCATCAGGCCTCGGGTCAAGGGCAACCCCAACCCGGTTCCTTCAGTTTTTCGAGCCAGGGCATTGTCGACCTGGCCAAATTCGGACATGACGTTTTCCATCTGGCTGGCGCTGATGCCAATCCCGGTATCGGAAATGGATAACACCAAGACACCTGAAGCACGGACGGTGGCGGTTATTCTGATCCTGCCGCCATTCGGTGTGAACTTGATGGCATTTGACATCAGGTTGAGCAGAATCTGATTGATCCGGCGTTCGTCGGCGAAAATGTCCGGCACCGTTTTGGGTATGCGTTTTTCCAGTTTGATGCCGCCCTGGCGAAGCTTGTTTTGAACAAGCCGCAGACAGATTTCGACCGCCTTGCCAATATTAACGACCGATTCATGGAGTTTCACCGTGCCCGATTCGATTTTGGAAATATCGAGAATATCGTTAATCAATCGCAGGAGATGAGTGCCGGACTGGTTAATATCGCCGATGTATTCGATGTATTTTTCCTGACTGATATGGCCGTGGATGCCCGATATCATGACATCGGAAAAACCGATAATCGCATTTAAGGGCGTGCGCAGTTCGTGGCTCATGCCGGCCAGAAAATCCGATTTGGCGCGGCTGGCGATTTCCGCCTGATTTTTCGCCCCCAGCAACTCTTTTTCTGTTTGCCGCAGGTTTGTCACATCGGTCAGCAATAACAACCAGCCGCCGTCGCTGGTTTTGTAATCGTTGAATCGAACCCAGGTGCCATCATGCAGTTGCTCTTCGCGCAGCGAGCGCTTTTGATCCAGGTTTTTTCGCTCGGCAAGCCTTTCCTTGACCCATTTTTTCGGGTTATCGTGGACACCAACCATGACATCATTCTTGACAAATGCCTGGACGATTTTCTTGAACGGTGTTCCCGGCACGAACAGATGGGCAATTTTGTGGAATATTTGTCTGTGCCGGGAATTGCACATGACAAATTTGTCATCGGCGCCAAACAGAATCAACGCGTCAGAAATACTTTCAATGGCATCGGTCAATTGGCCACGCAGTTTGGCTTCGCGTCTTTCGGTGGCGACTTGCCGGGTAATGTTTGCGCCTGCTCCCCGGTAGCCGGTAAACTTTCCTTGACCATCGAAAACCGGTATGCCGCTGACTTTGATGGTCTGGGCCTGACCATCGGGGCGAACATGATCGTATTGAAAATCCCGGAAGCTTTTCCGCGCTTCGATGACTTTTTCATGTTGGCGCCATTTGTCCGCGTCATCATCGGGCACAGAAAGCATGGCGCGGGTTTTTCCAATAATGTCGCTGGATTTAACACCGAGAATTTTTTGGTGGGTGTCTGAAAAATATATGAACCTGTCGGCCGCATCGGTTTCCCAGAACCAGTCCGATGCCGCTTCGGCCATATCGCGGGCCCGTTGTTCGCTCAGTACCAACTCCGCCTGAATTTTTTTTCGTTCTTCGACCTCATTGCGCAATTGCAGTGTTCGCTCATAGATATTACGTTCCAGCTCGTCATGGGATTTCTTCAGGGCAAATTGTTGCTCACTTTCGTGGTAATTCTGCTGATCCCGTCGGCATTGGATGACCAATGCAATCATCGCCTGTAAATCCGAGCTCTTGAAAATATCCCATGGCAGGGACCGGTGAGAGACGCCAAAGGCCCGCAGCGCCGCAGACGCCCCTGCGTGGCCATGGGGCAGGATAATCACAGGAACATCGCCAGCGCTTTTTAATATTTTGCGACCAGCATCACGTTTTTCACTTGCGCACGTTGAAACATCGAGAAGAACAGCCTGAATGCCGGGTCGGGCCAGTCGTTTCCGGACCGTTTGCGCATCGACCGCCCACGACAGAAGATAACCCTCCAAACTTAACATCGACTTGATCCGTCGGCGATGGGCCTTGTCGGCCAAGGCAATCAAAACCCTTGTCCTGGGTTTATCCTTAATCTTGTTTTTGGCCACCAGATCCCCCGGTGATGTCCATTTCCCAATGCGCTGGTTAGTATGCCCATGGCGCTTCGGCGACCAACATATTATCTATTTGTGACGAGAACAACTCACTCCGGTAATCTAATTTCCAATTGCAAACAGCCACAGGATATCATCGTGAAAAAAGGTCCCGCCCAATCAGCAATGACAAGTATCCTGACCGGGTTGGTATTGGCAATCGCTGCCAACACCAACCCGGTCAACGCCGCTGCGGCACCTGGATGCCCTCCTGTTGGCATCTGGATGGAACCGGCAACCGGGCAGCGCATTCAATCGGCGGACCTGTTCCGGCAGATGGCCAGCAAGCCGGTGGTGATGCTGGGAGAAACCCACACCAGCGGCGAACATCACCGCTGGCAGTTGCAGGTGATTTCGGCACTGTACGGGATCAATCCGAATATGGTTATCGGCTTCGAGGCGTTCCCCCGGTCTGTGCAAAAGGCGCTTGATCAATGGACCCGGGGGGACCTGAGCGAACAGGAATTTCTTGAAAAAAGCCGCTGGTTCGAGGTTTGGCGTTTCGACCCCAAACTTTATATGGGACTGTTTCACTTCGCCCGAATGAACCGTATTCCCATGCGCGCCCTGAACGTCGAACGGTCTTTGACCCGGCGCATCGGCGACGAGGGCTGGGCCGCGATCCCGATTGATCAGCGCCGCGGCATCGGCGACCCGGCGGTGCCCTCGCCTGAGTATCTGGCCAGCCTGAAAAAAGTCTTCAAGGGTCATTCCGAC
>CBFDVE010000121.1:0-7120 GCA_965613205.1 uncultured Rhodospirillaceae bacterium | reverse complement strand
TCTCCACAGGCGAGGAGCGACGTAGCGACGATGATCGCGACGAGCGGGCGTTGCATCCGTCCAGGTTATCGCAAGCGTCGGGTCCGAAGTAGCGATCAGTACCTGAGGATCGAGAACACATCGACGCCGTCGAGCCTATCGCGACCCTTCAGGAAGCCGAGCTCGATGACGAACGCCTGGGGGCCTCCATTGAAGCCCACCTGATCGCCTACTTTGCCGCTCACGGTGGTGGACTGCCGTCGCCCGGCCTGTATGATCGGGTCCTCAAGGAACTGGAGCGGCCGCTGATCACCCAGACCCTGCAAGCGACACGGGGCAATCAGGTAAAAGCCGCCGATGTGCTGGGCCTGAACCGGAATACCCTGCGCAAGAAAATCAGGGAACTGGATATCGCGGTGGTCAGGGGGGCGAAATGAGCGATACTTATCTGATCGACGCCGTCCAGGCCGCTTCTGGCCGCTGGCAGACTTTGTGGCATCGATTCAGGCTCGGTCGCAAACTGGCCCTGGCCCTGGCGGCGGCGGCGGCGGCTTCGGGACTGGCCACGGTTCTGACCATGACCGGTTGGCAATCGACCCCCGATCCCGATCCCGATACGGTGCTGGTGCTGCTCTATCTGGACGCGGTATTGCTGCTGTCGTTGGGGGTCATCGTCATCCGCCGCATGGTGATGATCTGGTCCGACCGTCGCCGCGGCCAGGCCGGGTCGGGTCTGCACACCCGGCTGGTGCTGATGTTTGGCCTGGTCGCCGTCACCCCGGCCATACTGGTCGCCATATTTTCCGCCCTGTTCCTTAATTTCGGTATCCAGACCTGGTTCAGCGACCGCATCAGGACGGCGCTCGAAGCGTCTAGTGCGGTGGCCAATTCCTATTTGTACGAACATCAGCAGAATATTCGCGCCGATGCCCTGATCACCGCCAATGATTTGAACGCCGAAGCGGTTTTGCTGATGAGCAATCAGAAGGTTTTCAACGACTATTTATCGAAACAGGCCGATGTCCGTTCCCTGTCGGAAGCCCTGGTCATCGACAGCAGCGGGCGGGTTCTGGCCCGCTCCCGGTTCAGCCAGTCCCTGGAATTCGAATTGGTGCCGGCTAAAATCCTGCAACAGGCCTCAGGCGGGGCGGTGTCGGTGATCATGACGGCCGATGACAACAGGGTCAGGGCCGTGGTCCGGCTCAGCAGCTTCGCCGATGCCTATTTGCTGGTCGGTCGTTTCGTCGATCCAAAGATTCTCGATCACATCGAAAAAACCAGGGGAGCCGTGGCCAAATACCAGAATCTTGAAAAAAAACAAGGTAGTATTCAAATTACTTTCGTCATGGTCTACGGCCTGGTGGCGATGATGTTGCTGATGGTGGCGACATGGATCGGGATGACCCTGGCGGAACGAATGTCGCGCCCCATCAGCAGCCTGATCTCGGCCTCGGAACGGGTTCGGGGCGGCGACCTGAGCGTGCGCGTCGATGAAACCGACGGCACCGATGAAATCGGCAATCTGGGCCGGTCTTTCAACCGAATGACCGCCCAGTTGCAAAGCCAGCAACAGGTGCTGGTGGAAGCCAACCGGATGCTCGATGAACGGCGGCGGTTTACCGAAACCGTGCTCACCGGGGTTTCGGCCGGAGTGATCGGCCTGGACAGCGAAGGCCGCATTCATCTGCCCAACAGATCGGCCTCGGACCTGCTGGGGCGCGATCTGGACGGGGCCAGCACCCGCAAACTGGCCGATGTGGTGCCGGAGATGGGCGACTTGCTGCAACGGGTCATGGGGCGTCCGGACCGGGCCCAACAGGATGAGATACAAATTACCCGTGACGGCAAATTTCACACCCTGCATGTGAGCATCGCGGCGGAAAAACTGGAGGGAGATATTCTTGGTTACGTGGTCACTTTCGATGACGTGACCGATTTGCTAACGGCCCAGCGAACGGCGGCCTGGGCCGATGTGGCCCGCCGCATCGCCCACGAAATCAAGAACCCGTTAACGCCGATCCAGCTTTCCGCCGAGCGCCTGAAACGCAAATTTCTGGGCATGATCGAAGATGACGCGGAAATTTTTTCCGCCCTGACCGACACCATTGTCCGCCAGGTCGAAGACATCGGCCGCATGGTCGATGAATTCTCATCATTTGCGCGGATGCCGCTGGCGACTTTAAAGAACGAAAATCTGGGCGATATCTGCCAACAGTCAGTGATGCTGGAACGCAATCGACAGCCCGCCATTGACTATCAATTGATGGTCCCTGATGACGCCATTAAGGCCCGCTGCGACCGGCGGCAAATTGGTCAGGCGCTAACCAATCTTTTGAAGAAT
The DNA here is from genome assembly GCA_965613205.1 of uncultured Rhodospirillaceae bacterium. Lineage (GTDB taxonomy): Bacteria > Pseudomonadota > Alphaproteobacteria > Rhodospirillales > JABHCV01 > CAZZKE01. Next base: position 4,800 of record CBFDVE010000121.1, on the reverse strand, counting down.
GCGGCAGAATCGATAATCGAACGCGGCGCTCGGTCAACGGCCAAACAAGACGGCAAAATTTGCTGCACCGTGGCGATGGAAACCGACCGGGATGGGGAACTGCGGGTCGCCGTGATCGTCGAAGACAATGGCAAGGGCCTGCCCCAGGAAGCCCGCAACAGATTGATGGAACCTTATGTGACGACGCGCAACGGCGGCACCGGCCTGGGCCTCGCCATTGTCAGAAAAATCATGGAAGATCACAACGGCGAATTGACCCTGGAAGACCGGGCGCAAGGTGGCGTCCGGGCCAGGCTTACGTTCCCCGCAGGGCTCGATGCCGGGCAGGATCAACTGGTGGTCGGAGGTATTGCCCATGGCGCTTGATATTCTGATTGTCGATGATGAAGCCGATATCCGCACTCTGGTCAGTGGAGTGCTGCAAGATGAAGGTTATCAAACCCGCGAAGCGTCCGACAGCGCCAGCGCTTTTACCGCCATCGAACAACGGCGACCGAGCCTGGTTATCCTTGATATCTGGCTACAGGGCAGTGAACTTGACGGCATTGAAATCCTGGAACGGGTCTGTCAGGAAAATCCCGGCATCCCGGTGATCATGATGAGCGGCCACGGCAACATTGAAACTGCGGTCACGGCGATTAACCTGGGGGCTTACGATTTTGTCGAAAAACCGTTCAATTCCGATCGCCTGCTGCTGATCGTCCGGCGCGCCATGGAAGCCTTCAAACTGCGCCGGGAAAACGAAGAACTGCGCCTGCGGGCGGAAATTTCCAACGAACTGATCGGCAAATCGTCGATCATCAATCAGGTTCGTCATGTGGTTGAAAAGGTCGCCCCGACCAATTCGCGGGTGCTGATTTCCGGACCGCCAGGGGTCGGCAAGGAAGTCGTGGCGCGCCTTTTGCATGATAAATCGAGGCGGGCGGCGGGACCCTTCGTGGTCCTCAATTGTGCGGCCATGGCACCCGAGCGGGTCGAACATGAATTGTTCGGCACCGAAGCCAGTCAGGGTGGCGGGAAATCCGGCCGGGTCGGGACCTTCGAAGCGGCCCACAACGGCACCCTGTATCTTGACGAAATCGCCGATATGCCGATGGAAACCCAGGGCAAGATCGTGCGGGTCCTGCAGGAACAGATTTTTGAGCGGGTCGGCGGACTGACCCGGGTCGAAGTCGATGTCCGGGTGGTGGCATCGACCAGCAAAGACTTAAGTGAAGAAATGTCGACCGGAAACTTCCGTGAAGATCTGTTTTATCGTTTGAGTGTGGTTCCCATTCAAGTGCCGCCGCTACGCGACCGGGTCGAAGACGTGGCAATGCTGGCGCGGCATTTTATTGCCAGATCATCGGGCAGCACCGGCCATCCCGCGCGGCAGCTTTCCGGCGGCGCCATTGCCGCCTTGCAGGCCTATCACTGGCCGGGCAATGTACGCGAACTGAGAAATGTCATTGAACGGATGCTGATCATGACATCGGGCAGCGCCGCAGATGAAATCGGGGCCGAAATGCTGCCGTCCGACATTGGCGGCAAAGAAGTTGCCTCGAATTCCACTAAAGATCTGGGCGACATAATGGGTCTGCCCCTGAAGAAAGCGCGGGAGGCCTTCGAGCGGCAATACCTGAATTCACAGGTTGCCCGGTTCGGTGGCAATATTTCCCGCACGGCGGCATTTGTCGGCATGGAACGTTCGGCCCTGCATCGAAAAATGAAATCTCTCGGTATACAGTCCAAGGGCGGCAAGTTTCCGGAAATGGCGACCGGCGAAAGTCAGGCGGAAGCATGAACCGGATCAATCAAGGCTGCCTGGAAAAAGAGAACGGAACATGAAAGTAATAGTCTGTGGCGCCGGCCTGGTCGGTTCCAACATCGCCCGGCATTTATCCATGGAAAACAACGATGTCACCATTGTTGATCAATCCGCTGAGCTTGTTCGACGAATAAGCGACTCAATCGACGTGAATGGCGTGGTTGGCCACGCCTCGCACCCGGATATTCTGGAGCTGGCCGGGGCCAATGATGCCGACATGATCATCGCCGTCACCTATGCCGATGAAGTCAACATGGTGGCCTGCCAGGTCGCCCATTCGCTGTTCGATGTGCCGACTAAAATCGCCCGGATCAGAAATCAGAGCTACCTGGAAACGATGTGGGCGAACCTGTTTTCCAGGGATAATTTGCCCATCGATGTGATCATTTCCCCGGAAATAGAAGTGGCCCGTGCGGTGACTCGAAGGTTGCAGGTGCCCGGAGCCTTTGAAATGATCCCCCTGGTCGATGACAAGGTTCGATTGCTCGGCGTGCGCTGCAAGGAAGACTGTCCCCTGGTGCACACGCCACTTAAGCAGCTTACCAAGTTATTTCCCGATTTGAATATCGTCATTGTCGGCCTGATGCGGGACAACGTGCCGAGCGTGCCGTCGGGCGATGATCAGATGCAACCCGGTGATGAAGTTTATTTTGTCGTCGAAACCGGCCATTTGCCACGGGCCATGGCGGCCTTCGGCCACGAAGAAAGCGAAGCCCGCCGCCTGCTGATCTTCGGCGGCGGCAACATCGGCCTGTTTTTGGCCCAGCAAGTGGAAAAAGAATTCCCCTGGGTCCGAACAAAAATTATCGAATCTGATAGCAAGCGGGCGGAGGCCATATCGGGCCAGTTGGAAAAAACCATCGTGCTCAATGGCGATGTGCTGGATCGCGAAGTCCTGGAAGAAGCCAATATCGGCGCCACGGAAACCGTTGTCGCGGTGACCAATGATGATGAAACAAACATCCTCGCTTCGCTGCTGGCCAAGCGCATGGGCACCAGGCGGGTAGTCACCCTGATCAACAAGGATACCTACGAGCCTCTGGTCGCCTCCCTCGGCATCGATGTGGTGGTCAGTCCCCGGCACATTACGGTATCGATCATTTTGCAACATGTGCGCCGGGGCCGCATTCATTCGGTGCACGCCATCCGCGAAGGATTTGGCGAATTGATCGAGGCCGAAGCGCTGGAAACATCGTCGCTGGTTAATAAGCCCTTGCGGGATGTCAATTTACCGGCCGGGGTGATGCTGGGGGCCATTGTCCGGGGCGATGAAATCATCAAGCCGGGCGGCAGCACGGTGATTGAAGTCAAGGACCGGATCGTCCTGTTCGCCGCCGCCGGGGCCATCCGCGAGGTCGAAAAACTGTTTTCCGTGCAACTGGAATATTTTTAGGATCAACATGACACGCATCGCTTACGTCAACGGGCGCTATGTGCCCCACAGGTCTGCCGCCGTTCATATTGAAGACCGGGGCTATCAGTTTTCCGACGGGGTCTACGAAGTGATCGCCGTTCATCGGGGCCAGTTAATTGATGAAGACGGCCATCTGGTGCGTCTGCAACGGTCGCTCGATGAATTGCAAATCGCCTGGCCGATCGCGCGCCGCACCCTCGGCTTTATTTTGCGCCAGGTGGTGCGGCGTAATCATGTGCAAGATGGCATTGTTTATTTGCAGATCACCCGCGGCGTGGCCCCGCGCAACCATGCTTTTCCGGCCCATCACGACAGCGCCCTGGTGATCACCGCCAGGCCGGGGCCGCCGTTTGATCCGGACCAGGCCCGGCGCGGCGTTAAAGTCATCACCATTGCCGAAACCCGGTGGAAACGGCGCGATATCAAGACCGTGTCCTTGCTCGGCAATTGTCTGGGCAAGGAACAGGCGGTGCGGGCAGGGGCCTACGAGGCATGGTTTGTCGATGACGACGGCCTGGTCACCGAGGGCACATCATCCAATGCCTGGATCGTTGCCGCCGACGGGGTGCTCAGGACCCGTCAGGTCAGCAACGATATTCTGAACGGCATTACCCGCATATCCGTGCTCAAGATCGCCACCGACCTGGGCCTTGAATTCGCCGAACAGCCGTTCACCGTGGCCGAGGCCAAGGCGGCAAAGGAAGCCTTCGTTACCTCGACCACCTCGTTTGTCAAAGCCGTGGTGCAGATCGACGATGATGTGGTGGCCGACGGTGAGCCCGGCCCACTGGCGGCAAAACTGCTTGATCACTACGGTCGGCACATGAACCGGCAACTGCCCGAGGCCTCGTGAGCGCACAGAAACCCCAGGCCATCATATTTGACTGGGACAATACCCTGGTCGAGAGTTGGCAGGTGATCCACCTGACCCTGAACGCCACCCTGGTCCACTATGGAATGGCCCCGTGGACGGTGGCGCAAACACGGGCGCGGGTGCGCAAATCCCTGCGCGACAGCTTTCCTTTGCTGTTTGGTGATCGATGGCAGGAAGCGGGAGAGTTCTTCTATGATTATTTCGAAACCATTCATCTGGATAAACTGACCGCACTGGCCGGAGCGGAAGACCTGTTGGCGGGACTGGCGGCGCAGGGTGTTTACCTGGGCGTGGTCAGCAACAAGAAGGGCGAGCACCTGCGCACGGAAGTGGATTTCCTGGGCTGGAACGGATACTTCGGCAAGGTAGTCGGGGCCAATGACGCCAAACAAGACAAACCGGCAGCGGACCCGGTTCACATGGCATTGTCGCCGGGCGGCATCGCCGCCGGGCCGGGAGTCTGGTTCGTCGGCGATGCCGATATCGATATGGAATGCGCCTTCAACGCGGGGTGCGTCCCGGTATTGCTTCGCAAACAGGCCCCGGCGGGCAGCGAGTTCGAATTGGCCCCGCCGCTTTACCACGTTGCGGGATGTCCAGACCTTGGCGAATTAATTAAATCAATGTAAAGTATATCCCGGTCGATGCCGATTATTTGACTGGGGATAACCAACGAAACAAGGATGGTTCTTCGCATAACGCGAA
>CBFDVE010000120.1:0-7141 GCA_965613205.1 uncultured Rhodospirillaceae bacterium | reverse complement strand
GCAGGGCATTGTCGCGCTGACCAGGGGCGGTCTGGTGCCGGCATCAATACTGGCCCGTGAAATGGAAATTCGCATCGTCGATACGCTGTGTATTTCGACCTATGACAAACAGCTCATGGGCCAGGTCAGTGTGCTGAAAATCCCCGAACGGGCCGCCGCCGTCGATGGCGAGGGATGGTTGCTGGTCGATGATCTGGTCGATACGGGCACCACCGCCAAGGCGGCCCGGGAAATCCTGCCCAAGGCCCATTTCGCCACGGTCTATGCCAAGCCCCAGGGCCGCCCGGTGGTCGATACTTACGTCGCAGAGGTCGGTCAGGACGTGTGGATTTACTTCCCCTGGGATACGGACATCCAGTACGTGGCGCCCATGGTCGATCTTAAATAACGGCCTGGAATATCATCAACGAGCCGAGCGCCACGGAAAAACCGCCCAGCACGGCGGTCAGCCCACTGTAGGCCCAGGTCATGGACGTGGCGGCGTAGCGCAAGGGCACGGCCATGGCGGCTGACAGCACCGCCATGCCGATCATCGACCCCAGCCCGAACAGGGCGATGTAGAGTAACCCAGACACCAAAGAATCGACCGATTGCAGGGACAGCAAGATCAGCGCCGCCGATCCGGCCATGCCATGCATGATACCCACGCCGAGCGCCCGGATGGGGTTTGCCGCAGGGTGTTCATGGGCATGGGCCTGTTGGCTATGGGATACTTCGCCAATGTGTGAATGGGCGTGGAAGTGGTTATTTTCCGAGCCATGTTGATGGGCATGGAAATGGACACGTTCTTTGACCAGGCGGCGGATCACATCGCCGCCGAGAATCACCAACATCACCCCGACCGCCCCTTCCAGGGTGTTTCCAAACGATTCCGGCACATTTGCCCCCAACAACAAAATGGCGATGCCAAAGGCGAACAGGGTCAATGTGTGGCCAAGGCCCCACATCAGGCCCAGGGGCACTGCCTGTTTGACCGAGCTGGCGCGGGTCGCCAACACGGCGACGGCGGCCACATGGTCAGTTTCCAGCGCGTGGCGCATACCGATCAGAAAACCGAAAAACAGGATGGTGGTCATGAAAATTTACTCTGAATGAAGATGCTTCGTCGATATCACGGAAGCCGGTTACGACCAACCCTTTAAACCGAGAAGCATGTGAAGGTCGCAACTGGTGAACGTGATGATAAAAAGGCCGAGGGGCTCGCCGCCACTATTTTTTGCATACTCTTTCATGGCTCCAAGATATACCTTGCGACCAAATTCTTAAATGGATATCGCCCGATGCTGGTTGACGACTTCGATTTCGATTTGCCGAAAGATCTGATCGCCCAACGCCCGGTATCGCCACGGGATAGGGCGCGTCTGCTGTTGTTGGGCGACAGAGAAAAAAGGGTGACCGACCTGCCCGGCCTGCTTAATCCCGGCGACATGATGGTGTTTAACGACACCCGCGTTATCCCGGCCCGCCTGAAAGGCAAACGCGGGCAAGCCGGTGTGGAAGTGACCCTGCACAAGCGCCTGGACGAAGACCGCTGGGACGTATTCGCCAGACCGGCGAAAAAACTGAAGGTGGATAACTTGATCCAGTTCGCCCCGGAATTCTCGGCGTCCGTATTGGCCAGGGGGGAAGGCGGCCAGGTGACGCTCCGCTTCAATCGATCCGGTGCGGACCTGATGACCGCCCTGAAAAACCACGGCAGTATGCCGCTGCCGCCCTATATCAAGCGGGCTGGACTGGCCGACGGACGGGATAAATCCGATTACCAGACTTTGTTTGCAGAGGTCGATGGAGCCGTTGCCGCGCCGACGGCGGGACTGCATTTCACCGACAGCCTGATCGCCGCCCTGGACGCGCGCGGCATCAAGCGGGCAACGCTGACCCTGCATGTGGGAGCCGGGACCTTCCTGCCGGTCAAGACTGATGATACCGACGATCATGTCATGCACGCCGAATGGGGCCACATCGACGCCGCCACGGCAGACGCCATCAACGCCACCCGAAGCGCCGGCGGGCGCATTATCGCCGTTGGCACCACATCGTTGCGACTGCTGGAATCCGCCGCCCTGGAAGACGGGACCCTGCGGGAATTCCGGGGCGACACGGATATTTTCATCACACCGGGATATAAGTTCAAAATTGTCGACATGCTAATGACCAATTTTCATCTGCCCCGCTCGACCCTGTTCATGCTGGTCAGCGCCTTTGCCGGATTTGACACCATGAAGAAGACCTATGAATTGGCCATCGCCAAGGGCTATCGCTTCTATTCCTACGGCGATGCCTGCCTGCTTGAGCGGAAACAGCTATCATGACCGGATTCGAAATCCTCGCCACCGACAACAATGCCCGCCTGGGCCGGGTTGATACGGCGCACGGGTCGTTCGATACCCCGGCTTTCATGCCGGTCGGCACGGCGGCCACGGTCAAGGCCATGCTGCCGCAATCCGTGGCCGACACCGGGGCGCAGATTATCCTCGGCAACACCTATCATTTGATGTTGCGGCCCGGCGCGGAACGGCTGCAACGGCTCGGCGGATTGCACACATTCATGAACTGGCCGGGGCCGATTCTGACCGATTCCGGCGGCTTTCAGGTCATGAGCCTGTCGGGATTGCGCAAGATGGACGAAAAAGGGGTGACGTTTAAATCTCATATCGATGGCTCGACCCACGAGTTATCGCCCGAACGGTCGATGCAAATCCAGCGCCTGCTGGATGCCGACATCACCATGGCCTTCGATGAATGCACCCCTTTCCCGGCGACGGAAGAACAGACCGAAACCTCCATGGCCCTGTCCATGCGCTGGGCCGAACGTTCGAAAGCGGCGTTTGTCGAACGCCCCGGCTATGGCCTGTTCGGTATTGTCCAGGGCGGCGTGTTCCGGGATTTACGGCAACAGTCGGTGACGGCGCTGACCGATATCGGATTTGATGGTTACGCCATCGGCGGCCTGGCCGTGGGCGAGGGTCAGGACACCATGTTTGAGGTGCTCGACACCACCACCCCCCTGCTGCCCCAGGACAAACCCCGCTACCTGATGGGGGTGGGCAAGCCCGATGATCTGGTCGGCGGCGTTGTGCGCGGCATCGATATGTTCGATTGCGTGCTGCCGACCCGGTCGGGACGCACCTCGCAAGCCTTCACCCGCTCAGGTTCGATCAATTTGCGCAACGCCCGCCACCGGGACGACCCGCGCCCTATCGACATAGAATGCGCCTGTCCGGCCTGCCGCGGCTACGGCCGGGCCTATTTGCATCATCTGGTTAAAGCCCAGGAAATTCTCGGGGCCATGCTGTTGACCTGGCACAATTTGCAGTACTATCAGGACCTCATGGCCGGAATGCGAACGGCCATCGGTGAAGGCCGGTTGGAGGCCTTCGCGCGAGACTTCCATGCCAGGCAAAGCGGCGGCGATATAGAGGAATTGTAATGGCAGAAGATATTTATGAAAACCTGACCCAACTGGGCTCGCAGGACGTGACCCCGGAAACGCCGGAGGCTGCTATTTTGGAAACCGTGGCCAATCCCCAGGCCGGGGAAAACTATGTGGTCAGGTTCACCTGCCCGGAATTCACCTCTATCTGCCCGGTTACCGGCCAGCCCGACTTCGCCCATCTGGTGATCGATTATGTGCCCAACCAATTACTGGTCGAAAGCAAATCCCTGAAGCTTTACCTGAGCGCCTTTCGCAATCACGGGGCCTTTCACGAAGACTGTACGGTCGCCATCGCCAAGAAGGTGACCGAGGCGACCAAGCCCAGGTGGCTGCGTATTGGCGGCTACTGGTATCCTCGCGGCGGCATCCCCATCGACGTATTCTACCAGACCGGCCCGGCCCCCGAAGATGTCTGGATTCCCGATCAGGGTGTGCCCCCGTACCGGGGACGCGGCTGATTTGTAGGGGGACAATGTTTGGCTCGACGCCGGAAAATAGGCCGCTATAGTCGCCGCCGAAGGAGTTTCATAATGAGCGATTACACCCTGATTATCGGCAACAAGAATTATTCGTCCTGGTCCCTGCGCCCGTGGCTGGCCATGAAGGTGGCCGGGATTGAGTTTGATGAAAAAATGATCCTGTTGTTCGACGACGACTGGAAAGCCAACATCGCTAGCGTATCACCCAACAAGTGTGTGCCCGCGCTGCAACATGGCGATTTGACCGTGTGGGAAACCCTGGCGATCCTGGAATACATGGCCGACCGCCACCCGGACAAGAACCTGTGGCCGGTCGATCCCACCGCCCGCGCCGTGGCCCGGTCGATCAGTTGCGAAATGCATTCAGGCTTCTCTAATTTGCGCGGCAACATGCCGATGAACATCCGCCGCCTGACGCCGGGCCAGGGCATGGGTGAGGGCGTGGCCGAAGATATCGCCCGCATTTGCGCCATCTGGAACGACTGCCGGGCGCGTTTTGGTGTTGGCGGTGATTTCCTGTTCGGCGACTTCACCATCGCCGACGCCATGTTCGCCCCCGTGGTCAACCGGTTGCTCAACTTCGATGTCAAGCTGGACGGCATCTCGACCGCCTACCGGGACGCGGTGCTGGCCTTGCCCGCCATGATCGAATGGTCGGACGCCGGCCGGGCCGAAACCTGGGCCGTGTTCGACGACGAAGTCTGATCAGGTGACAAGTTCGCCGTCCTGTTCGCGGCGGCGAACCAGCCACCAGACGATCAAGGCCCCCAGTAATTTCGAACCGGTCATGGCGATCACCCCGACCGGGCTGAGAATACCGATCAGGCCCAAGAAGATGGCGCTGTCCACCGGGGCGCCCAACAGGCTGGATGTCAGGATTCGCTGGGATAACGTCTTGCCGGTGAAGCTGTAGACCGCCCAATCGACCAGTTCGCTGACCAGAAAGGCCGCCGCACTGGCGCTCGCCACAAACGGATCGGCCATGACATAGCTGATGGCGACACCGACCAGCATGGCCAGCAGAACCTTGTGACCGACCTCGCGCTGGGCGAAATCGCGGGCGACGAAAACAAACCCGACCAGCAAGGCGACCGGTGGCCACATGGTGCCACCAGGCAGCTCGACCAAAGGAACGACCGAAAACGCCACATTAACGGCGACGATCAGGGCGATGTAGAGGGCGGTGAACTTGTAGTTCATGGGGGCGATTTCCGTATCAAATGGTCATTTGGACAGCTAGGTATCATATATCACGAGAGATAAGCGAGAGCGAATTTTGGACCTGAAACAAGCCATCCAGAAACAGGCGCAAGCGGCGGGGTTTGATGCGGTCGGGTTTACCCGAGCCGATGCCGACCGCCAGGATGGTGAAAACCTGCAACAATTTCTGGCCCAGGACCGGCATGGCCATATGGGGTGGCTGGCCGATCATGTCAATCGGCGGGCCTCTCCTGTTGGGCTGTGGCCCGAGGCCAAATCGGTGATTGTGCTGGCCATGGCCTACGGCCCGGCCACCTACCGAGCACAGGATCAAGCGGACCGGGGCGACATCAGCATTTACGCCCGCGGCAAGGATTATCATGATCTGATCAAGAAACGCCTGAAGCGGATCGCCCGCTGGCTGGTCGATAACAATGACTGCCAAGTCAAAGTCTTCGTCGATACCGCCCCGGTCATGGAGAAACCCCTGGGTCAGCGGGCCGGGCTGGGCTGGCAGGGCAAGCACACCAATCTGGTGTCGCGGCAACTGGGGTCGTGGTTTTTCCTGGGCGAGATTTATACGGATATGGAAATCCCCGCCGACCCGCCGGAAGTTGATCATTGCGGATCGTGCCGGGCCTGTCAGGACGCCTGCCCCACCGGGGCCCTGGCCGTTCCTTACCAGATAGATGCCCGGCGCTGCATTTCCTACCTGACCATCGAGCACAAGGAAGAAATTGAACCGGAACTGGCCGCCGCCATGGGCAATCATATTTATGGCTGTGACGATTGCCTGGCCGCTTGCCCGTGGAACAAGTTTGCCGGTCCGGCCACGGAACTGGCCTTTATGCCTCGGGCCGAGCTAAGCGCCCCCCGCCTGGCCGATTTATCGACCCTGGATGACGGTGCCTTTCGACAATTATTTTCCGGCTCGCCGATCAAGCGCACCGGGCGGCATCGTTTTATCCGCAATGTCCTGATTGCCATAGGAAACAGCGGGGATTGGTCTTTGAGAGTACCCGCCCAGGCCTTGCTGGGTGACCCATCTGGACTGGTTCGCCAGGCGGCGATCTGGGCGATTGCCCGATTGAAACCGTAATAACAGGTGCCCTGCCGTGATGATCAGGTTATATGATCTATAACAGCAATAGGAACCGGGGTTTGAAATTGACCACACTGTCAACAAGCGATTTAGAGATTATCCAGCACGCTCCGCTGCTGTCGGATTTGCCCGATGAAGCATTGGCGCGATTGATCGACGCTTCCAGCGTACAGGAACACAGTCGTGGAAAATTACTGTTCCTGCGCGGTGAACCGGCGACCAGTATCTATTTGCTGCTCGATGGCTGGGTCAAAGTATTCCGGGACACCCCGGACGGTGAGCAAACGGTGATCGGAATTTTGAAAACCGGCGAGACGGTGGCCGAAGCGGCGATCTTCCTGGGCCAGGATTACCCGGCCAGTGCGGAAGTGGTCAGCGATTCCAGGCTGCTGGAAATCCCGTCGGATTTTCTGCTGAAACTGATCCGCGATGACAGCGATGTCGCCCTTAAGATGCTCGGCACCCTGTCGATGCGTATGCGCGGGCTGGTCCTGCACATCGAACAGCTTCAGGCCCGCTCCACCCCGCAGCGTCTGGGCGGGTTCCTGCTCGGTTTGTGTTCCGATAGAAAAGGCTCAGCAGTGATCGACCTGCCCTACGACAAATCCCTGGTTGCCGCCCGTCTGGGCATGAAGCCGGAAAGTCTTTCCAGGGCACTGGCCAAACTGCGCAGTCACGGAGTCACCTCCAACGGCCACCAGATCGATCTGGCCGACGTGGCGGGACTCCGTGAATTCTGCGAAACCGGTACTTAGAGCGTTTCCGGGATATTCTGAACCATTCTGATGGGGTAGATGGGTTTGTTCGGGTAGGCGCGGCACGCCGCGCGATGCGGCGCATCGGGCAAGGGTCGCAACGACCCCGACGGACCCATATGCCCCACCGAAGGCCCTGTTCTTTTGTTCCGTGTCGTCGTCACGCATC
>CBFDVE010000119.1:0-7263 GCA_965613205.1 uncultured Rhodospirillaceae bacterium | reverse complement strand
CGCTCTGCACGTCGTCCGAGTCTTCCAGCGCCTCGAGCATTTTGAGCAATGTTTCGCCCGCCGCGTCGTCCAGCTCGATGGAGTTTTGCGGCCGCCAGACGATCGCGGCGCTTGTGGGCGCGCCAAGGGTGGCTTCAAGCGCCTTGGCAACGTCATGCAGCGCGTCCGCGTCGCAATAGATGCTGTGGCCCTCATCGCTTGAGTCCACGTCTTCGGCGCCAGCCTCGATGGCCGCCTCGAATACTTCATCGGCGGAACCCGCATCAACGCCGAACTCCACCGCGCCGACCCGGTCGAATACGCAGGAGACCGCGCCGGTCTCGCCGAGATTGCCGCCATGTTTGGACATGATGGAGCGAATATCGCCGGCGGTCCTGTTGCGGTTGTCGGTCAGCGTCTCGACAATGACGCCGACGCCGCCAACGCCAAAACCTTCATAACGAACCTCCTCGTAGTTTTCGCCGCCCGCGTCCTGGCTGCGTTTTATGGCGCGGTCGATGTTGGCGTTGGGCATATTCTGCGCCTTGGCCGCCTGTATCGCCGTGCGCAAGCGCGGATTCATATCCGGGTCCGGTGTGCCCATCTTGGCCGCCACGGTAATCTCCTTGCCCAGCTTGGAGAAAATTTTTCCGCGTTTCTTATCCTGCGCACCCTTGCGGTGCATGATGTTCTTGAATTTGGAATGGCCTGCCATAATCTCTCATCGCTTTTTGTCGGAAAATCCGGTGGGTTTGACAGGGCCTGTATACCATATCTTGCGAAAACGCACACAATTTCGCCCGCTGAAATCCACTTGTTCCAGAACACGATTATTAACCGGTTAATGTGGCAGCAATTGGGCGAGGCGATGCGGCCCATTTCCCGGCCCCCTAAACACCAACAATTTGATTATTTATAGATAATATAGTATCTATAAATCTGATTTTTTGTAATTAATGGATATTATCATGTCTTTTAATTTACTGCCATCAGAAGACATCAGCCTTGAATTGGCGGCCCGCCTGAAAAGCCGCCGATTGGCGGAAAATCTCACCCAGGAAGGCCTGTCACGGCGCAGCGGAGTGCCCTTGGGAACGTTGAAAAATTTTGAGCGCCGTGGCCGCATCGGGCTGATTTCATTTATTCGACTTGTTGTTGCCCTGGACGATGAACGGGCCTTGGACAACTTGTTGCTGGAAGCCAGATCGGAGACTCTCGATGACATTCTGCAAGCCGCGAAAAAGCCCCAACGGGGACGGATCACATGAAACTCAACTCGGCATCCGCCCTGAATATATCGTTACATTGGGATTCCAATGACATTCAGCCGGTCGGCAGGCTCGCCTATCGTGACCGAATGGCTTTTCTGGAATACGATGAAACTTTCCTCGCTGCCAGAGTCCACATTTCACCGGTTCACCATCGAACCGGAGGCGGTCTGCATCGCCCCGATGACCCCAGTGCATTTGCCGGTTTGCATGGTGTTTTCAATGACAGCCTGCCCGATGGCTGGGGCCGGTTGCTGGTTGATCGCCGGGCCCTTCAGCTTGGCATTGACCCGGCCACATTGACTCCACTGGACCGTCTGGCTTGCGTCGGGTGCAGCGGAATCGGCGCTTTGTGCTATGAACCCGTCAGTGATGTTTGGCAGCCTGGGCCTGAAAAAATCGCCCTGGAGCAACTTGCCACCGATGCAGGGCGGGTGCTTGCCGGCGATGCCAGCGAAATTCTTTCGGTTCTTGGACAAGTCGGCGGATCGCCCGGTGGGGCGCGACCCAAGGCGTTAGTCGCGATCAATGAAAATGGCCATGCTATTCATGGCACCGCACAGATACCCGAAGATTATCAACACTATCTGGTCAAATTCCCCGGCCCCGATGATCCCGTCGATATCGCCGCCATCGAACTGGCCTACGGTATGATGGCCCGTGACGCCGGGGTGATCACAACGGAAAACAGATTGTTGGGGGGAAATCAGGGTAATTCCTTCTTCGCCAGCAAGCGGTTTGACCGGCATGGATCTGGCCGGGTGCATGTCCATTCGGCCTGTGGCTTGCTGTATTCGGACATCCGCAGCCCGGCCCTGGACTACAAAGACCTGATTTTACTGACCCGTGCGGTGACCCGCGATCGACGCCAATGTAAAGCCATGTTCCGTCTCGCCGTCTTTAACGTGTTGGCCCACAATCGCGACGACCATGCCCGGCAATTCAGTTTCATTATGGCCCGCGATGGCACCTGGACGATGGCTCCGGCCTATGACCTGACCTGGTCACAGGGGCCGGGCGGCGAACAATCCTGTTCGGTGATGGGGCACGGCAGGGACATTACCCAGGCTCATTTGATCCAGTTGGCTCGGCAGGCGGATTTGAATGAGAGCGACGCGGCAGAGATCATCGATCAATGCCGCGCCGCAACGGTGAAATGGCCGTTATTTGCGGCCGAGGCGGGTGTCGGTAAGAAATCCATCGCCCTGATTGGTCAGGCCTTGGCCAAAGTCAGAGTGTAATCTCAGGAATACGTTCGGCCAACCGCCCACCCATGCGAACTGCTTCGATGCGCCGGGCCAATCCCGTTTTATCATCGGTTTCGACATAGACGCCACACAGGGTTCCGTCCTGTTCCGCCGGGGCCAGGCGGCCCGAGGGCATTTTCGAGGTAAAGCGGGCGATGGCGGTCTGCTTGATCATGCCGATCACCGAATCATAATCGCCGCACATGCCCATGTCGGTCTGATAGGCGGTGCCGCCCGGTAAAATCTGGCGGTCGGCGGTCGGTACATGGGTGTGGCTGCCGACCACCACTGACACCCGGCCATCGCAATAATGGCCCATGGCCATTTTTTCGCTGGTGATATCGGCGTGCATATCAACAATAATGGCATCTACCGTGTCGCCCAGTGTGTGACCCTTCAGGGCCTTGTCGATACCAAAAAACGGATCGTCCAGGGGCTCCATGAACAATCGGCCCATGGGGTGGATGACCAGTACTTTTTTGCCACCGGTGGTCTCGATCACCGCACTGCCCCGCCCCGGTGTGTTTTTGGGGAAATTCAGCGGCCTGAGCAGACGGCAATCGCTGTCGATATAGTTCATGATCTCGCGCTGATCCCAGACATGATTGCCCGTGGTGATCACATCGACGCCGAGCCCGTAAAAGGACTTGCATATTTTTTCGGTGATGCCAAACCCGTGGGCGGCGTTTTCACCGTTGACCAGAACCAGGTCCAGGCCCAGTCGATTACGCAGATCGGGAATATGGTCTTCGATCACCTTGCGGCCACTTTTGCCGACCACATCGCCGCAACAAAGTATTTTCATTGTGGGTCTGCTCCGTAATTCCGCCAGCCGCTTTCGGTAATCATGCCCGAGAGTCGCTGATCGAATTGATCCCGCGGCACGCTGGCCACTTGCTGCGCCGCAAAGGCCAGCCCCAGCACCGGAACCATAGGGCCATGGTGCCGCCAATTGGCAAGGGTGCGATCATAGAAACCTCCGCCCTGACCCAACCGGTAGCCTAATTCATCAAATGCCAGCAAGGGCGCCAACACCAGATCGGGCCTGACTTGCGGGGCGCTGTCGAGCGGTTGTGCGATGCCAAACGACCCTTCGCCCATGGCATCCCCTTGCTGCCAGCGGCGAAAGATCAGCGCTGTTTCGGGGCCGACCACCACCGGCAGGGCCAGCGACCAGCCCCCGCCCGCCAGCGCCGCCATCAGCGGCCCGGCATCCAGTTCCGATCCGACCGCCAGATATCCGGCGACGACAGCGGGCCGGGCGTTCCACACATGGCTCACTGCGGCGAGGCCATGGTCGATGAAATCTTGCGCCGCGCTCTGGCCAAATTCCGCATGAGTCCGGCGACGCAAGGAGCGCGCCTCAAGTCTCAGATCGGCTTTAAGGTCGGCGGAATTCATGGATGGTTATGGGACTTGGAAAGTTAATAAACGGAACGGTGCCGCAGAATCGCTGGCCGTTAATCCTCCGTGGCCTGCAGGTGCAGGTGGGCACCACATACCAGGCCCACGAGCCTGACAGAGGCAGTTCCCGAGAGGTGGATATTGGCCCCAGGGATGTCATGGCCTGACGAGGCCCGCAGCCACCGTTCCTATGTTATATCTAGGCTCGAATGGATCAAACGTCTAGTGGATAAAATCTAACATATGGTACCCATACGATTTCATTTCCTGATTTCTCGGTAGGAGAGGTCCCGGAGGCGATGCCAAAGCATCGTTGAGGGAGCTCGACGCCCCGAGAGGTCAGGAAATGGAACCCGAAGGGCGGCTTCCCAAGCCCACCGGATGCGTTGCCCGACTCTTGTGATGCAGGGCATCACGGCGTATCGAGCGCCTTTCCGGATGAACTTGGGAAGCCGTCGTATGGGTACCATATGTTAGATTCTATCCACTAGGTTTGTTCCAGATTATCGGCGATTTTTTCGATCCGTTCGGCCAGTTGCTCAATGCTTTTACCGAGATTTTCTTCGGCGTCCAGCCGGGCCGCCGCCCCTTCATCGGATTTAAGCACCTCCAGTTCCGAATACAGGTCGGACAACTCATCGGTCACCAGCAGGCTGACCATGACCAGCAATTGGGCGTCGCCGACCTGGCCGACGGCGGCGACCAGTTCACCCAGCCGTTTGTCGACATAGTTGCCGAGCCGGGTCAAATGCGCTTCCTGACCATCTTCACAGGTGATCTGGTATTTGCGCTCGTTAATGGTGACCGAAACCTGGGCCATGAAATCCTTACTTTATTCAGCCTTCGAGAACGGCTTTCAACTTGCCGATGGTGTGTTCCAGGCGATCTGCGACGACACGGCTGGATTCCTGCAATCTGGCATTGTCCGCCTGAAGGCTTGTCATTTCTGCGGAATCGGTTGCCGTCCCGGTCGCTGGCATTGCGGAAATCGCCTGATCCAGGCGTTCCACTGCCTTTTCCAGGCGTTTCCGAGCACGATCCACCTGCGACGTTTTGGCGATGCTTTGCTTGCCGGCTGTGCTCATATTGATATCCGTACGATATCCGTGAAATATCATGCAGCCTCTGAAAAGAGGCCCATAACAGTCTGTAGTCCCTGCGAGAATATGCTTGAGAGATTTCGCGCCGTCAACAATCCATTGCCGCGACCGGGACAATTGGGACAAAATTGCCATTGACGAACCCACCCATCCGTTCAATGTTGCCGCCCAAGGTCGTTCAGCATCAGGGCATAAGGGTAGGCCCCCACCCGATAGGGTAAGGAAGCGCTCCCCGCCGGGGTGTTACCGGTGGCCCGGAAATCATGATAAGAACGCCCGGTACGGCTACCGAAAAGCGCCCTTTTGGCCCCGGTGGCAGTTTTTTTTGAATTTATCAGGGCCGGTTGCGGTCCTCAGGAGGGAATAATATGGCAATACGGGTAGCAATCAACGGATTTGGCCGCATCGGTCGTTTGACATTTCGGGCCCTGGTCGAATCCGGGCGCGACGACATCGACGTGGTCGGCATCAATGATCTGGGGTCGGCGGAAGCCAATGCCCATTTGCTCAAATACGATTCCGTGCACGGCGTATTGCCCGCCGATGTGACCGTTACCGGCGACACCATGAATGCCGGTCGCGGCGACATTAAAGTGACCGCCGAGCGGGATCCGTCGGCCCTGCCGTGGGGCGACCTGGGCGTCGATGTGGTTTACGAATGCACCGGTATTTTTGCCTCCAAGGAAAAAGCCAGCGTCCATCTGGACGCCGGAGCCAAGAAAGTGCTGGTCTCGGCCCCCGCATCCGGTGCCGACCTGACCGTGGTCTACGGGGTCAACGATGACAAGCTGGAAGCCGGTCACACGGTTGTCTCCAACGCGTCGTGCACCACCAACTGCCTGTCGCCCGTGGCCGATGTGCTGAACAAGCTGGTCGGTATCGAACAAGGCTTCATGACCACCATTCACTCGTTCACCGGCGATCAGCGCACGGTCGATACCCTGCACAGTGATCTCGGTCGCGCCCGCGCCGCCTCGCTGAACATCATTCCGGCCTCGACCGGTGCCGCCAAGGCCGTCGGCCTGGTGTTGCCGGAACTGGACGGCAAGCTCGATGGCGTCGCCATGCGGGTGCCGACCCCGAACGTTTCGGTGGTCGATTTGTGCTTCAACGCCAAGCGCAAAACCTCCATCGAGGAAATCAACGAAGCGATCAAGGCGGCCAGTGAAACCGACCGCCTGAAGGGCATCCTCGGTTACACCGAACTGCCCCTGGTCTCGACCGATTACAACCACAGCTCCTACAGCTCGTTCTTCGCCGGCCCGGAAACCCGGGTCATGGACGGTGATTTCGTCCGCATTCTGACCTGGTACGACAACGAATGGGGCTTCTCCAACCGCATGTCCGATACCGCCGTGGCGATGATGAAGGCCTCTTGATCTGACTCCCAGAGACGGAAGATAAAAAGGGCGAGGCTTTCGGGTCTCGCCCTTTTCTTTTGCCAGGACCGTATCTTTGTCTATTTAATTAGGCGTATTGTTATGGGTGCCAGGAGATTTACTATATGTCTAGCAACATCACCAGAGCATCTGATGCTCACACAAAAAAAGCTGCGTCAAAGGCGTCGAAAACACTTCGCAACCCTCGGGCAAGCAAAGTCGCCAAATCGGCTGCCGGATTTGCTTTGTCTCAACGCAGCCAAGTTGATAAAGGCGGCGTTGCATATATTGTTCGAGACTCTAGCACTGAAATTACGTTGGTGACATCCTCTACCGCTGTACGATCAGTCGAGAAAGGCGCGAAAAAATATAGTAGAGTCTTGGCCCGCCTTGCCAATAAATAGTAGGCATTATCGCGTAACCTTGAGCAATGTGATATCCGCCCATGACAGTGCCCTGCAGTATGGAGGGCGGGATGGTATTCGTGACCTGTCGCTCATTGAATCGGCGATTGGTCGTCCATACACCGGATATTATCGGTTTATCCATCAAAAAGCGGCGGCGTTGCTCCATTCGTTGGCCTTAAATCACGGCTTTATCGATGGCAACAAGCGAACCGCCCTACTCTCGGTCCATATTTTACTTGATCGAAGCGGCTATACTTTTTCAGCGATTAATGACGATGCCTTGCAGGACGATCTTGAAATTCTCATTCTTGATGTTGTCAATCAAACTCTTGATTACGATGGCCTGGTTGAGTGGATGAAAAATCGTATCCGTCGTATTTAGTCAGGGTTTATTCATTTCTTTTGCCTGACCGGACGGCAATGTTTATACCATCGAGCGTTAATAAGAACCCATAGAGATCGTCACAGCAGTCCTTCGG
>CBFDVE010000118.1:0-7280 GCA_965613205.1 uncultured Rhodospirillaceae bacterium | reverse complement strand
ATCTGGGCCTGCACGCTGGCCCATTGCAATATCGTCAAGCATTGCTTCGGCTGGCTCGAAGGGGGGCTGTCAGCTTCTTTCGAGAAAGTCATCATCGACGCGGAAATGATGCAGATGATGTCTGAAATGATGCAGCCGGTGGTCGTCAACGACGATGAAATGGCCATGGACGCCATCCGCGAAGTGGGCCCCGGCAACCATTATTTCGGCTGCGCCCACACCATGGAACGCTACGACACCGCTTTTTACAGTCCCATGTTGTCGGACTGGAGCAATTTTGAGAACTGGCGCGACAATGGGTCGCTGGACGCCACCCAGCGGGCCCAGAAAATATACAAGCAGTTGCTGAAAGATTATGAGAAGCCGCCCATGGACTCCGCCATCGAAGAAGAACTGGACGCTTTTGTCGATCGGCGCATTGCCGAAGGCGGCGCTAAAGACGGCTAAATTAAAAGGGGGGAAATTCATGCAAACTCATGCCCAGGCGGTGGTTATCGGCGGCGGTGTCGTCGGTTGCAGCGTGCTTTATCATCTGACCAAGTACGGCTGGAAAGACGTGCTGCTGATCGAACGTTCCGAACTGACCAGCGGTTCCACCTGGCACGCGGCCGGCGGCTTTCACACCCTTAATTCCGACCCGAATTTAGCCAGATTGCAAGGCTATACCATTGGTTTATATGAAGAACTAGAGAAAATCAGCGGCCAGGCCTGTGGCCTGCATCATGTCGGCGGGGTGACCATCGCGACCGACCCGGACCGCATGGATTTCCTCAAGGCCGAATACGCCAAGCACCGCTATATGGGGCTGGAATCTGAACTGGTGACGCCTCAGGAAATCGCCAAACTATCCCCGGTGACCAATATCGAAGGCATCATCGGCGGCCTGTACAACTCCATGGATGGCCATCTGGACCCGTCGGGCACGACCCACGCTTACGCCAAAGCGGCGAAAATCGGCGGCGCCAGTATCTCCCTGCGCAACCGGGTGCTGGAACTGAATAATCTGGGCGATGGCACCTGGGATGTGGTCACCGAACAGGGCACGGTGCGGACCGAAAACGTGGTCAACGCCGGCGGCCTGTGGGCCCGTGAAGTAGGCCTGATGGCCGGGGTCTATTTGCCCCTGCTGGCCATGGAACATCAGTACATGGTGACCGAGGATATTCCCGAGGTGATGGCGCTCGACAAAGAACTGCCCCATATCCTGGACCCGTCGGGCGAGAGTTATTTCCGCCAGGAAGGCAACGGGCTGGTGCTCGGCATCTACGAGCAGGACTGCGACCCCTGGTCGGTCGACAGCACCCCGTGGGATTTTGGCCACGAACTGCTGCCCGATAATCTGGACCGCATCGCCGAGCCCCTGGAACACGCTTTTTTCCGCTTTCCCTGCCTCGCCACGGCGGGCATCAAACGGGTCATCAACGGCCCGTTCACATTCGCCCCCGATGGCAACCCGCTGATCGGCCCGGTGCCGGGCTTGCGCGGGTTCTGGTCGGCGTGTGCGGTCATGGCCGGGTTCAGCCAGGGCGGCGGGGTCGGCAAGACCCTGGCCGAATGGATGATCGACGGGGAACCCTCGTCCGATGTGTTCGCCATGGATGTGGCCCGCTTCGGCGACTACGCCACGCCCGACTACACCCAGTCCCGAGTGGTCGAAAACTACCAGCGGCGCTTCGCCATATCTTTCCCCAATGAAGAACTGCCCGCCGGTCGACCCCTGGTAACGACCCCTGTTTATGATACCTGGAAACAGGCCGGTGCCGTGTTTGGCGTCGGCTATGGCCTTGAACACGTTAACTATTTTGCCGCCAATGCCGACGAAGCCTACGAAACACCGAGCTATCGGCGCAGCAATGCCTTCGATACCATCGGCCGGGAATGTGAGACCGTGCGCACCGCCGTCGGCATCAATGAAATCCACAATTTTGGCAAATACCTGGTCGAAGGTCCGGCAGCCGAAGACTGGCTGAACCACATTCTGGCCAATCGTATGCCCAGGGTCGGTCGCATTGTGCTGACCCCCATGCTCAATCCCAAGGGCCGCCTGATCGGCGATTTCACGGTCGCCCATTTAGCCGATCAGAAATTCCAGATCACCGGGTCATCCGTCGCCCAGAATTTCCACATGCGCTGGTTCGAGCAGCATTTACCGGGTACCGGCGTGACCGTGGAAAATATTTCCCTCAAACGCATCGGCTTCCAGATTGCCGGGCCGAAGGCGCGTGAACTGCTGTCCCGTGTCACCAACGCCGACGTTTCCAACGAAGCGGTCAAGTTCCTCAGCGTCACCGAACTGGACTTGTCCGGCATCCCGGCCCTGGTCAACCGCCTGTCTTATACGGGCGATCTGGGCTACGAGCTTTATGTCGACGCAGACCGGCAAATGGATTTGTACGCCGCATTGACCAGTGCCGGAGAAGATCTGGGCCTGAAGCCGTTCGGGATGCGCGCCATGATGTCCCTGCGACTGGAAAAAGGCTTCGGTTCGTGGCTGCGGGAATTCAGGCCCGATTACACGGCGGCGGAAACCGGCCTGGATTTCTTCATTAATTTCGACAAAGGCGATTTCATCGGCCGCGACGCCGCCCTGGCCGAACGGGACAATCCGCCGGACCGTCACCTGGTCACCCTGGTGATCGACGCCGATGATGGCGATGTGTGGGGCGACGAGCCAATTTGGAAAGACGGGTCCGTGGTTGGCTTCGTCACCTCGGGCGGCTATGCTCATCACGCAAAAAAGAGCGTCGCCATCGGTTTCGTGCCCGTCGCCATGATCGAAACCGGCGGTCAATTTCGGGTCGAAATCCTGGGCCAAAAACGCCCGGCTCAGATTATTTCAGAACCCCTGTTCGACCCCAGGGGTGAGAGGATGCGAGGATAAAACCATGCCGATCAATGCCGCCGAAGCGGTCTACAAAAAAGGCGTGATCCGCCAGCACGGGGCGATGGAATTCAGCCCCCCGCCACCTGAATTGGAAGCGGTGCGCCTGTATCGGCTGGACCGGTTGCGCCAGCAATTGCAGAGCCATGATTATGGCGGATTGTTGCTGTTTGATCAGGTCAACACCCGCTACGCCACCGACAGCACCAACATGCAAATCTGGTGTTCTCATTACGAAACCCGGTGCGTGTTTATCGCCACCGATGGCCCGGTGGTGCTGTTTGATTATTCCAACCTGCCGCACCTGGCCGAAGGGCTGCCGACGATTGATGAATACCGGGTGATGCCCGCATTCTACTATTTCGCCGCCGCCGAATACGGTCCGGACATGGCCAAAAAGTTTGGCGACCAGATCGCCGATTTGATGACCAAACATGGCGGCGGCAACAAGCGGCTGGCCATCGACCGGTTGTCGCACATGGGTGTCGATGCCATTCGCGCCCATGGCATCGAGGTATTCGACGGCCTGGAAATTACCGAACAAGCCCGCCTGATCAAAAGTAAGGGTGAAATCGTGCTGATGAAACGGGCCATAGACGTTTGCCAGGCCGGCATGAGCGCCATGTACGACGCCATGGTGCCGGGTATCACGGAGAACGCGCTGTGGGCCAAACTGCATGAAAAGAATATTGCGCTCGGTGGCGAGTGGATCGAAACCCGGCTGCTGTCGTCGGGGCCGCGCACCAATCCGTGGTTTCGGGAATGTTCCATGCGCGTTATCGAAGACGGTGATCTGGTCAGTTTTGATACGGACCTGGTCGGCCCTTACGGTTATTGCGCCGATATTTCAAGGTCCTGGCGCTGTGGTGATGGCAAGCCCAACGACGAGCAACGGCGTATTTACGCGGCTTCTTACGAGCAATTGCATCACGATATCGCCCTGTTGAAGCCGGGCATGAGCTTCCGCGAGGTGGCCGACCGGGCCTGGGCCATCCCCGACGAATTCATGTCCAACCGCTACACCTGTTTGCTGCACGGGGTCGGCCTGGCCGACGAATACCCATCGATCCGCCATGCCATTGATTTCGAGAAGAAAGGCTATCCCGGTCGCATCGAAGAAGGCATGACGTTGTGTGTCGAAAGCATGATCGGGGCGGAAGGTGGCCACGAAGGGGTCAAGCTGGAACAGCAGGTATTGATCACCAAGGACGGGGCGGAATTGCTATCGACTTATGGCTTCGAGGAAGACTGGCTTTAATACCAAGGATCACTGATAAAGACCCATTGAGACGGCTTTCCATGGTTTTCGGCAAGGAATGCCCGCCGCCGCGATGCCCAAGCATCGCCAGGGCGGGCATGACGCCGACCGAGAGCCCTGGAAAGCCGCCGTTGCGGTTCTCTCAGCACCCCGTCGGAGGGCGTCGAAAAACCTTGACGATGCACCGCATCGACTGCGGCTTTGCTCCTACCCGACGGGGCGCTGAGAAAATCTCAATGAGTCTTTATCAATGATCCTTGGTATAAGACTTGACCTTAATCACCGGCTCGACCTTGCGCAGTTCTTCCATGGCAATGTGACAGGCGATGCCGTGCCGGTCGGCGGCGAATTGCACATCCGGCGGCGTGGTGTCGCAAATGTCACCCATGTGGCGCGGGCAGCGGGTTGAAAACGGGCACCCTTTGGGCGGGTTCAGGACACTGGGTAAATTGCCTTCCAGCACGATCCGGCGTTTTTCCACTTCCGGATCGGCAATCGGTACGGCAGACAGCAGGGCTTCCGTATAAGGGTGATAGGGCGGGCCGAAGACTTGATCCGTGGTGCCCCGTTCCATCAATTTTCCCAGATACATGACCACCACCCGGTCGGCCAGATAGCGCACGGCACTAAGATCATGGCTGATGAACAACAGGGTGGTCTGGTTTTCGCGCTGAATATCCATCAGCAATTCGGTGACAGCGGCGGCGACCGACACGTCGAGGGCGGAAATCGGTTCATCGGCGATGACCATGGCCGGATTACCGGCAAAGGCCCGGGCGATGCCGATCCTTTGTTTCTGGCCACCGGAAAGCTGGCGCGGTTTGCGGATGGCGAAATCCCGTGGCAACTTGACCACGTCGAGCAATTGCAGCACGCGTTCCCGAATCTTCACCGGATCGCTTTCGACCCCGAATTTCTTGATCACCCGGCCAATCTGGGCACCGATGGTCAGGGATGGATTGAGCGTATCGTTGGGGTTCTGGAAAACCATTTGCAGGGAACCCAGTTGTTCGGGGGATCGCGCCTGCACCTCCAGGTCACCAATATTGATGCCGTCCATGCGAACTTCGCCGCTGGTCGCCTGTTCCAGGCCCATCAGCACTTTGGCGAATGTGGATTTACCGCAGCCGGATTCACCGACAATAGCCACGGTTTCGCCACGCCGGGCGCTGAAGGAAATTTCTTCGTTGGCCTTGACGTAGCGCACCCCCTTGCCCGATATCATCGCGCCGATGGAGGTATCGCGGACTTCGTAGTATTTTTGCATTTCGTCGATTTCAAGCACCACCTCGCCGATTTCCGCCGGTGGTTTGGCCTCGCCCGTGGAGATCGCTTTGCTCGGGTCGATGCTGTTCCAAAGCTGGCAGCGGACCCGGTGGGCTGAATCATCATCGGTTGTGACTTCTGCCATGTTGACGGCCTGCTGATCGCAGGTTCCGGCCTGGAAGAAATCGCAGCGCGGTCCAAAATAACACCCTTGCGGGCGTTCGTGGGGCAACGGCAACTGGCCGCGAATGGCTTTCAAGGGCTTCGCGTTCTTGTCCGCATGAGGCAAGGGAATGCAGCCGAACAGGCCGTGCGTATAGGGGTGCTTGGGCCACGAGAAGATCGAATCGATATGGCCTTCCTCGACCACTTCACCAGAATACATGACGCAGATGCGATCACAGACTTCCAGCATCAATCCCAGGTTATGGGAGATATACAACAAGGAAGTATTGAACTTGCGGCTCAACTCGGCGATCAGTTCGACAATGCCCGCTTCCACCGTCACATCCAGGGCCGTCGTCGGTTCATCCAGCAATAACAGGGATGGGCTCGATAACAGGGCCATGGCGATCACCACCCGCTGTTGCTGGCCACCGGAAATCTGATGGGGATAGGCGTCCATCACCCGTTCCGCATCGGGCAAATGCACATCGCCGAGCATTTCAATGGCGCGCACCCTGGCTTCTTCCCGGGTCGCCCCGTCATGGGTTATCGGCACTTCCATCAACTGGCTGCCGATGGTCAGGCTGGGATTGAGCGCCGCCATCGGTTCCTGATAGATCATGGCGATTTCCGAGCCGCGAATTTGCCTAAGCTCTTCATTGCTCAAGGTCGCCATGTCGCGGCCCTTGAACCTGACCGTGCCGCCGACGATGCCGCCGTTGCCGCCCATATAGCGCATGATGGCGAGCGCCACGGTCGATTTGCCACAACCGGATTCACCGACCAGCCCAATACTTTCGCCCGCCGCCAGGGTGGCGGAAAAATCGACCACGGCGGGAATTTCACCGGCCCGGGTGTAATAGGACAGGCACAGATTATCTATTTCCAGGACCGGACCGTCGTAGGCAGGAGTGCTATCTGGCATGGCGGTTAATCCCTCAGAGCGACTTCGCGCAGGCCGTCTGCGAGCAAATTAAAGCCGAGAATAAGCGACGAAATGGCGATACACGGGAAAAGCGCCATGTGCGGGAAAATCATCGCCAACTTACGGGTTTCGTTGATCATACCGCCCCAATCCGGGTTTGGTGGCGGTAGGCCAAGGCCCAAAAAGCCCAGCACGCCGATTGTGATAATGACGTAGCCAAGGCGCAGGCAGGCATCGACAATCAACGGCCCCCGTGCGTTAGGCAGAATTTCCACCAACATGATGTACATCGCCGTCTCGCCCCGTGTCTGGGCGGCGGCGACGTAATCCCGGTTGCGCAAATCGAGCACCAGTCCGCGCACGATGCGCATGATCCCCGGCGCACTGGCGAAGGTGATGGCGATGATGATGTTGACGCCGGAAGAACCGATGGTGGCGATGATGATGATGTACAGCACCAGCACCGGAAACGACAGGATGATGTCGCTGATGCGCGACAGGATAATATCCCACCAGCCCAGATGATAGCCCGCCGCCAGCCCCATCAGAATGCCGATTGTATAGGCACTCAGGGTCGCCAAGGGCGCGTAGAACAGCACCGTCTGCGAGCCATAGATGATACGTGACAGAATATCGCGGCCCAATTGATCGGTACCCAGCCAGAAGGTGCCGCCACCGGCATATTCCGTACCCGGCGTGGCCATGGGTTTAAGAATGGCCAGTGGGTCAAAAGGGGCGATCACGGGGGCCAGAATGGCGACCCCGACCCAAAACAGGACCAATGC
>CBFDVE010000117.1:0-7285 GCA_965613205.1 uncultured Rhodospirillaceae bacterium | reverse complement strand
CTGGGAATGTGGAATCCCATGCCGTCGGCGACCAGGGCCATGCCGATGAGAATCAGGAAACTGAAGGCCAGCATCTTCACCGTCGGATGACGGTTGATGAAGGCGCTGACCGGCCCCGCCGCGAGAAGCATGACCACCACCGCGATTATGATGGCCGCCGCCATTATCCGGATGTCGCCGACCATGCCGATGGCGGTGATGACGGAATCGAGCGAGAATATAATGTCCAGCAACGCGATCTGGACGACCACCACAACCAGGCCGGCGGCGGCCGTTGCGTCCCGGCCCGGTCCTTCTTCTCCTTCGATGCGATCGTGAATTTCACGGGTCGCCTTGGTCAACAGGAACAAGCCGCCGCCGATTAAAATCACGTCGCGCCAGGACAGGGCGTATTCGAAGACAGTGATCATGGGTTCGGTCAGGCCGACAACCCACGACAGCACCGACAGCAACGCCAGCCGGAAGACCAGGGCCATCAGGATCCCTAAGCGGCGCGCCCGGTCCCGCTGGCGCGGCGGCAGGCGATCGACCAGCACGGCGATGAAGATCAGATTGTCGATCCCCAGCACGATTTCCATCACCATCAGGGTCAGCAGACTGATCCAGGTTTGCGGGTCAGATAACAGTTCCATGTCTCGGGTTTCCTTCAGGTTTCAGGATTTTGCAATTTGTCGATGGCGCGGCGATCGGCTTTGGTCGGTCGACCGCTGCCCGGTTCCCGCGACCCTGCCATGGGCGTTTTGGCGGCCTCTGCGCGAGACCGGCGGACCGGTGGTTCCAGGTCTTCATACAACGTGATCGCCTCGCTGGCCGGGCCGCGATGAGTGCCCAGTGTCAGCACTTTAATGACCCGGATTTCCTTTTCTTTGGGGAACGTCAGGACATCGCCGACCTTCAGGGTGGCGTGGGGCTTGCCGATCAACTGGCTGTTCAGACGCAATTTGTTCGATCCGCACAATTTGCCGGCCAGGGTCCGGCTTTTGAAAAACCGCGCGTACCACAGCCATTTATCAATTCGCAAGACGCTCATTTGATCAGGGCCAGCTCGCGCAGTTTGGCAAAGGGTGAATCCGGATCGTAGCGGGGTTCCCTGGCTTTTCGCCGTCGCGCGAGTTTGGTTTTTTTCTTTTTGCCTTTCCTCGCGGCAACGAATAGCAATTCCGCGCCATCTTTCGCCGGGGCCGGGGCAAAACCCAGATGTTTTAAAATAAGCGCCATTTCTTCAATGCCGCATCCGGCCAACGAGACCATATCGGCATCGATGACAAACGGGCCCTTGCGGGCCAGGGACCAGGCCCGCCCGGCCAGTCGTTCCAGCATATCCATGCGCAGGGCCAACGGCCCGACCGGCTGGTAGCCAAGGGCATTCAGGTAGCCCGTCGGGTGATCATCCAATGGAATGGAAACCCGGCCCGGTGGCGGTGTTGCCCGAACGCCGCCACCCTGCCAGGCGGACCACATCAGGCCGCGGGTACGCACTGCGGCGGCCTTCATAAGACGGGTCATAAAAACACTCTCGCGACCGATGGTCAGGCCCAGCTTGCGCAACACCTGCCGATCATCCCTGGCCAGGGCATCGACCTGGCTTTTGACCGTTTTCCGGGGCACGGCGCCCAACCCCTCGCAAACCTGGAAGGCGAGGCCTCGCGATGGTCCGTTCAGGTCGGCCCGGCTCAGGTCGATCAGCGGCCCCAGAGTATCGCCCAAGTGCGCCATCCACCATCGATCCAGCCGCTGCCGCAGTCGCCGCTGGCCATCTTCGGGCAGG
The DNA here is from genome assembly GCA_965613205.1 of uncultured Rhodospirillaceae bacterium. Taxonomy (GTDB): domain Bacteria; phylum Pseudomonadota; class Alphaproteobacteria; order Rhodospirillales; family JABHCV01; genus CAZZKE01. The sequence goes on along the minus strand of CBFDVE010000117.1, from coordinate 5,517 downwards.
TCGTCGTCATGGAGTGTTTGAATGCGCGGGGTCAGGATTTGATCGCCCCGCAGCAGCCGTCCAATCGAAGCGTCCCGCCACCTGAAAGAGCCATCGTCGGCCAGGACAATGGTCTTGTCCGGCGCGGCCTCCAGCCAGTCCAGGCGGGTCAGGATTTCCGCCCCGCCGCCTCGGTCAGGGCGCGGCCCGAGTTGGGGTAGAGGCACGAGGCCTTGGCATCGGTGGGCGCCATGTCGGGCGCCGGGCGGCGGCGGCGATGGATTTTCCCGTACTGCCGATGTCTTCTTTTACAGGGGCGAACCGAAACCCGGTCATCTGGCCGATCACATGTCCCTCGACGCTGACCCGGTTGTCGGCATCAATCCGGGCGGTGATCGGGCCCGGTGTTTTCAAGTGCCTGACCAGCACGGTCGTACGTTTGTCGATAAACTGTTGGGTCAGGCGGTCGTGCAGGGCGTCCGACAACCTGTCTTCGATCACTTTGGTTTTATTCTGCCAGTGCACCGGGTCTTGCAGCCAAGGGGTGCCGGAGCCTCGATTGGCGATGTAGGTCCAGGTGCGGATACCGGCCAGGCGTCCGGTCAGGGTTTCGATGTCGCCGTCGGTGCGGTCGGTGCGTCGGACCTGTCCGGCGATCCAGTCCGTCGGCAGTTTTTCATGGGCCCGCAGCAGGGAATATATGCGCCCCAGCAATTCGGCGTGGCCATCGCTCAACACGTTGCGGAAATCCGGAATCTGGCAAACGTCCCACAGCAGGGAAACGCTATTCTGGCTATCGGCCAGCCTGGCGATGTCCGGATCTTGGGCCAGTAACGACAGGGCCGCCTCGTCACTGGCCCCGGTGATGCGGATCAATCCCTCCTGCTCTGGCGGCCGCACCAGGGACCGCCGCAGATTTTCCAGGGTTCGGGTGTCGGTGTGGGGATTGCGCCAGTAAATCATTTTCAGGGTCCTGAAATTGTGATTTTCGATGCGCTCCACAGTGTCGGCATTGATCGGGTCGACGCCATGGCTGACGCCGAAGGTGCCGTCGTTCATATAGCGCCCGGCGCGACCGGCAATCTGGGCCAGTTCGGGGGCGCGCAATGGCCTTTGCCGGTGGCCATCAAACTTGGTGGTGGCGGCAAAGGCGACATGATCGACATCCATGTTCAGGCCCATGCCGATGGCATCGGTGGCGACCAGGTAATCGACTTCGCCGGCCTGATAAAGCGCCACCTGGGCGTTGCGGGTGCGCGGGCTCAGCGCCCCCATGACCACGGCGGCGCCGCCCCGATGGCGGCGCATACGTTCGGCAATGGCATAAACATCGCCGGCGGAAAAAGCGACGACAACGCTGTGCGGCGGCAATCGGGTAATCTTGCCGACGCCGGTGTATGTCAGGGTCGAAAAACGAGGCCGCGAGACGAATTCGACGCCGGGCACCAGCCGCCGGATCAACGGCGTCATGGTATCGGCCCCCATCAACATGGTTTCAGCGCCGCCCCTGGCGTGCAGCAATCGGTCGGTGAACACATGGCCGCGTTCGCCATCGGCAGACATCTGGATTTCATCGATGGCGAGGAATTCCACCGCCCGCTCCAGCGGCATGGATTCCACCGTGCACATGAAATAGCGCGCACCGGGCGGGACAATTTTTTCTTCACCGGTGATCAGGGCGACCTTGTCCGGCCCCTTGGCGGCGACCGCCCGGTCATAGTTTTCCCGCGCCAGCAAGCGCAGGGGAAAGCCGATCATGCCGGTCCTGTGGGCCAGCAGGCGTTCCATGGCGAGGTGGGTTTTGCCCGTGTTGGTCGGGCCAAGAACGGCAGTTATGCGGGGCTTTGAGGAATCCATGACGGGATTATAGTGACTCAAATTATCAGTGATACGAAATTTATTTTGAGTCGTGTGACGAGCGTCACATGCCAATCGGCCTAACCATGTCATTTTGCATACGAAACGAACATTGACCTGCCTTCATCAACCAGAATGGGGATTGAGACATGAAGAAATCATCTAGTCAGATCGTCAGCCTGCTCGAACGGCTGGGCCGCATGACTCGCGGTATCCAACATGCGGAAGGACTTAAACCAGCCCAGTGGGAAGCCCTGCGATTCCTGTCACGGGCCAACAAAACGTCACGCAATCCGGGCGCTTTGGCGGATTTTCTGTCATCGACCCGGGGCACTGTGTCGCAAACCCTGATCACCCTGGAAAAAAAGGGTCTGATCAACCGCCGGGCAAATCCCGGCGACGGTCGGGGCAAGTTTCTTGACCTGACTGATCGCGGCCAGGCCACGGTGGCGCGCGACCCCCTGGCCATGATCGAGGCCGCCGTCGCCAAGGCAACCAACGCCAATTCAGAAGGTGGATCGCTGGAATCGGGTCTGCAAAGCGTGCTTCACCAGGTCACCACTCAAAATGGCGCACCATCGTTCGGCAAATGTGATGGCTGCGTTCATTTTCAAAAATATGGCGCGGTCGATGACGACCTGGGTCCGCACAGGTGCGGAGAATTGGGAAGTTCCATATCCGAGACGGAACAGGATCAGATTTGCCGGACCCACCAGGCTCAAACGGCGGCCTGACAATATCTTAGCCCCGAGGGCTTGATATTCGCCAGATGTGCCCTAGATTTGGGATGAATTCCCATATCACAGGATACTTGAACACGTCATGGCCCCAGCAAAACAAGAAAAGTTCGCCTTTCAGGCAGAAGTCAGCACCCTTCTCGATATCGTCGCTAAATCTCTCTACAGCCAGAAGGAAATTTTTCTGCGCGAACTGGCGTCCAACGCTTCAGACGCCTGCGACAAGCTGCGCTATCAGGCCCTGACCAGCCCCGATCTTGTGGTCAGCGACAGTGATTTCAAAATTCGCATCAGTGTCGATAAAAAAGCCAAGACCCTTGCCATCGCCGACAATGGCATCGGCATGAACCGTGACGATTTGATGGAAACACTGGGCACCATCGCCAAATCCGGCACCCAGGCCTTTCTCGATCAAATGAGCGGCGACGCCAAAGCCGATGTGGCCCTGATCGGCCAGTTCGGGGTCGGCTTTTATTCCGCCTTCATGGTCGCCGACAAGGTTGACGTGTTGACCCGCAAGGCCGGTGAAAAAGAATCATGGCTGTGGATTTCCGATGGTCGCGGTGAATTCACCATCGAACCGGCAGAGCGCGATGAGTGTGGCACCACGGTTACCTTACATATCAGCAAGGCCGAAAAAGAATATCTCGACAGGTCCCGCCTGGAACACATCATCAAGCAGCATTCGGACCACATCGGCGTGCCCATTGTTTTCGTTGACGGCGACGGCGAAGCCACTCTCAATTCCGCTTCGGCCCTGTGGACGCTGGCCAAAAAGGATATCAGCGAACAACAGTACGGCGAATTTTATCAACATGTGGGTCATGGCTTCGACCAGCCCTGGTTGATCCTGCACAACCAGGTCGAAGGGGTGCTCAGCTATACCAATTTGCTGTTCATCCCGTCCGTGCCACCGTTCGATCTGTTCACCCCGGAACGCAAAAGCCACGTCAAGCTGTACGTCAACCGGGTCTTCATCACCGATGATTGCGAAGGCCTGCTGCCGCCCTATTTGCGGTTCCTGCGCGGCGTCGTCGATTCCCAGGACCTGCCCCTGAACATCAGCCGGGAAATGTTTCAGCACGATCCCCGACTGGCTAGAATCAAATCCGGTCTGACCAAGCGGGTGTTGAACGAGTTGAAGAAAAAGGCCGACAAGAAACCCGAAGAATACCTGGCCTTCTGGGACAACTTCGGTGCGGTTCTGAAAGAAGGACTGTACGAAGACCACGCCATGGCTGAAAAAATTCTCGCCATTACCCGCTTCAAAACAACCGCGTCCGATGCCCCCCGCAGCCTGGACGAGATCGTTGCCGACATGAAAGAAGGCCAGGAAGATATCTTCTACATTACCGGCGACAGCCCGGAAACCGTCGCCATGAGCCCGCAACTGGAAGGCTTCAAATCGCGCGGCATCGAAGTGTTGCTAATGACCGACCCGGTCGATGAATTCTGGCTGCCCGCCGTCGGCACCTATCAGGACAAGCCCTTCAAGTCGGTGACCAGAGGCGATGCCGATCTGGACAAAATCAAATCCGACGATGGCAAGAAAGACAAAAAGAAAAACAAAAAACCGACCGCCGGGCTGGATGATCTGATCGCCGCCCTGAAGGTGGCGCTGGGCGAGGCGGTTAAGGACATTACCGTTTCCGAACGCCTGACCGATAGCCCGGTGTGCCTGGTTTCCGGCGAAGGTGATATGGATATTCACCTGGAACGGATGCTCAAGCAGCACAAACAGCTAGATACCGCGACCGCCAGGATCATGGAAATCAATCCGGACCATTCCCTGATCGGCAAACTGGCGGCGGCGGCCAAAGACGGCAAGGGGGGATCGGATTTAATGACCGATGCCGCCTTCCTGCTGCTCGATCAGGCCCGCATCCTGGAAGGCGAACCCCTGCCCGATCCGGCCGAGTTCGCCCGCCGCCTGAGCCTTGTCATGGAACAGGGCTTCGCCTGAACCGGACACTTAAATAGCACTCTCCAGTTCAAGCAACTTCTGCTTGCGCGACACCCCACCGGCGTAACCGGCGAGTGATCCATCTTTGCCGATGACCCGGTGGCAGGGGACGATGATGGCGATGGGGTTTTTTCCATTGGCACTGCCGACGGCGCGCACGGCCCGTGGCGATTTAACCCGCACCGCCAGATCGCTATAGGAAATCGTCTGACCGTAGGGAATTTGTTTCAGGGCCGCCCAGACGTTGATCTGGAACGGTGTGCCGCCCACGTCCAGGGCCAGGTCCCGAAAGGCCGTGGCGGGATTTAGCCCGGCAAAGTAATCGGCCAAACGATCCCGTACGCCTTGCGGATTCAGTCCCGGCTTTCGTTCGAAATTGCCAAACCGGCGTTGCAATAATTGCTCGGACCGATCCAGGCAATCTGCGAAATCAAGCAGGCAGATGGCCCCGGCCTCGGTGGCGGCGGCGGTCATGTGGCCCAGTGGGGTTGCAAAGGTATCGACATAAATTATCATTATTTAAGTCTCGCTGTTCCACAGATGTAAGGCGGCGTAGGCCCGCCAGGGTCGCCAGTCTTCGGCGCGGGCGGCCAGGGATTTGGCGGTCAGGTTTTCGCCGTGCCTGTTTATGGCTCGCAGCAGGGCTAAATCGCCGACCGGGAACGCATCGGGATCACTGAGCGCCCGCATGGCAATATACTGGGCCGTCCAGGGGCCAATGCCGGGCACGGCGCAGAGCATTTTTTCCGCCTCCGCCAATCCATTTGCGGCACTCAAATCAAGCCGCCCCTGGGCAAAGGCCTGGGCTAACTGGCGGATGGTTTGCGCCCGGCGTGATGTCAGGCCGATGGAGCTTAAATCGGCCTCGACCAGATTTTCGGGCATGGGGAAAAGGTGTGTGAGGGTGCCTTTTTCGATAGGCTGACCATGGGCCTGCAAAAGCCTGGTCGAAAAAGGCACCCTCACACACCTTTTCCCCAT
>CBFDVE010000116.1:0-7330 GCA_965613205.1 uncultured Rhodospirillaceae bacterium | reverse complement strand
CATTGTCGCCCTTGAAGGTCGATCGTATCGGCTTGCTGGGCGGCTCTTTCAACCCGGCCCACCAAGGCCACATCCACATTAGCAGGCTGGCGCTCCAACGCCTCGGACTGGACGCCGTATGGTGGCTGGTCAGTCCGCAGAATCCCTTGAAATCGTCGACCGGCATGGCACCGCTTAGTGAGCGCCTGAAAAATGCCAGGGCCATAGCGGCGGCTGAACCGGGCATCGTGGTCGATGATCTGGAGACCGGGCTGGGCACCCGCTACAGCGCCGACACGGTGGTCGCCCTGCAACGCCGCCACCCCCAAACCCGGTTCGTCTGGATCATGGGGGCCGATTTATTGCAGGAAGTTCATCGCTGGAAAAAATGGCGGACCCTGTTTCGCGCCATACCCATTGCGATTTTCGCCCGCTCACCCTATCCTTTAAGGGCGTTGTCTTCGCGGGCGGCGCGGCGCTTTGCCGGGGCTCGGGTCAGGACCCTCCGGGCCGGTAAACTGGCCGATTTACGCAGCCCCGTGTGGGCCTATTTCAGGACCCGGCGGCACCGCCCGGCGGGACGCCGTGGCCCCGCAACAAGATAGACAAGATAGATAAGAAAAAGGAGCCGACCATAGCGCGAACCATAAAGAAGCTACCGACTCCGGCACAATTGCTGAAACTGGTAGAGACTTCATTGGATGATGACAAGGCCAACAGCGTCGTCATCATCGACCTTGCCGGCAAATCCAGTTTGACCGATTACATGGTTGTTGCCAGCGGCACTTCCCAGCGGCACGTCGGTGCCATGGCCGGGAATCTCCGGGATAAAATCAAGGACAGCGGCATCAAGGGCGTCACCGCCGAAGGTGAAAACCAGTGCGATTGGGTGCTGATTGACGCCGGTGATGTGATTGTTCATTTGTTCCGTCCGGAAGTCCGCGAATTCTATAATCTGGAAAAAATGTGGGGCGTGCCGCTGCCGGAAACCGCAGAAATTACGGCATAGCCTAGTCATGCGCATACTGATCGTCGCCATTGGACGCGCCAAAGCCGGACCGGAGCGGCTTTTGTTTGAGCATTACGCCAATCGCGTTACCAAACCCTTCAGCCTGGACCTGATCGAAGTCGAAGAAAAAAAGGCACTGCCCATCCCCGAACTCAAGCGTCGGGAAGGGGATTTGTTGCTGGCTAGAATCCCTGACGGAGCCACCGTTGTCGCCCTGGACGAGAAAGGAAAAGCCCTGTCCAGCATCGCTTTTGCCGAAAAACTGGGCCACTGGCGCGACGATGGGGTACGCGATGTGGTCTTTATCATTGGCGGCGCCGATGGCCTTGATCCACGGGTTCGGGACAAAGCGGCCCTGGTGTTATCCTTTGGTGCGGCGACCTGGCCCCACATGCTGGTGCGCGGCATGTTGGCCGAACAGGTTTTTCGGGCCAACTGCATTCTAACCGGTCATCCTTATCACCGGCAGTAAGTCACCGTGAGTAACGATGTTTAAAGCTATGATAGTGTAAGCCATGACCATGAAACGAAAACCCGTCGTGCTGTGCATCCTGGATGGTTGGGGGCAACGGGCCGAGGCCGATGACAACGCCATCGCCCAGGGCCGAACCCCCAATTGGGACCGCTTTATGGCGGCAATGCCCAACGCCCATCTCGGTGCCTCGGCCCTGGATGTGGGCCTGCCGGTGGGGCAAATGGGCAATTCGGAAGTGGGTCATACCAACATCGGCGCGGGTCGGGTGGTGACGCAGGATTTGCCGCGCATCGACAGCGCCGTGGCTGACGGCACCCTGAGCGAAAATCCGGCCCTTGGTTATTTGATTGACCGCCTGAAAGACAGTGGCGGCACCTGCCATCTGGCCGGCTTGCTGTCGCCGGGCGGCGTTCACAGCCACAGTTCTCATATGATTGCCCTGGCCCATATCCTCAGCCGGGCGGGAATCTCTGTCGCCATTCACGCCTTCATGGACGGTCGCGATACACCGCCGAAAAGCGGCCTCGGGTTCATGGCCGATTTCCTGGATGACATTAAGGATATGCCGCAGGTGCGGGTAGCCACGGTTTGTGGTCGTTACTATGCCATGGACCGGGACAATCGCTGGGATCGGGTGGAACAGGCCTATGACATGATGGTGGCGGCCACGGGGGCTAGGATGGGGGCGCGGGCCGATGACGCCGAGGCGGCGATCCGGTCCGCCTACGACGCTCAGGTGACCGACGAATTCATCCTGCCCTGCGCCATCGGTGATTACCATGGTATGGACGATGGCGATGGCCTGCTGATGGCCAACTTCCGGGCCGACCGGGCGCGGGAAATCCTCGCCGCCCTGGTCGATCCTGAATTTGAAGGATTCGTGCGTAATCGCGGCGTTCAGTTTTCCGCCCGCCTGGGTATGGTCAGTTACTCCCATCATCTGGACGGTTTTTTTGCCATCCTGTTTCCCTCCGGCGACTTGCAGAACATTCTCGGCCAGGTGGTGGCGGATGCCGGCCTGAAACAACTGCGCATCGCCGAAACCGAGAAATATGCCCATGTGACGTTCTTTTTTAATGGCGGTCGCGAGCAGGAATTCAGCGGAGAAGAACGCATCCTGATCGCCTCTCCGAAAGTCGCGACCTACGATTTAGCGCCGGAAATGTCGGCCATCGAAGTTACCGACAGGCTGGTTCAGGCTATTTCCGAAGACCGGTTTGATCTGATTGTGGTCAATTATGCCAACGGCGATATGGTCGGCCATACGGGAATCCTGCAAGCCGCCATCATCGCGGTGGAAACCATCGATTCCTGTCTCGGTCGGCTGGAAATTGCGCTGGGCGAGGCAGGAGGCGTCATGCTGGTGACCGCCGATCACGGCAACTGCGAACAAATGCTGGATAACTCCCACGAGGTGTCTCAGCCTCATACCGCGCACACCACCAATACGGTGCCCTTGGTGCTGATCAATGGGCCTGACCAGACGGTAGGCATAGAGAATGGCGTACTGGCCGATTTAGCGCCGACCCTGCTGGCCCTGCTGGCCCTGCCCCAGCCGCCGGAAATGACCGGCCGCAACCTGATCGAGACGAGTTCCTGATGAAAACGCTGGTGCTGATGGTTGGATTGCTTTTCCTGGCAACACCGGTTCTGGCGGCGGCTTCCAAAACCGACCTGCAACGCGTCGAAAAGCAACTGAGTGAAGGCCGGGCGCAGCGGGATGCCCTGAACAAGAAGGCGCGCTCCTATAGCGCTCAGTTACAAGACCTCAAATCGGAAATGGTTGAGGCGGGCGCGGCCATTCACAATACGGAAGCCGACGCCATGGCCCTGGAAGACCGATTGGCCGAATTGTCCCTGGCGGAAGCCAAAACAACGGATCGATTACAGGCCCGGCGCGGCCAGTTCGGTCAAGTGCTGATGGCCCTGCAACGGATGGCCAGCAATCCACCGGAAGCCATGATCGCCGCCCCGCAAAGCCCCATTCAGACCCTGCGCAGCACCATGTTGCTGGGCGCGGTGGCGCCGCAAATCGAACGTCGCGCCGCTCAGCTAAGGATCGATCTGAATTCCGTCGCCGAGGCCCGCGCCAGGACGGTCGCAAAGCGGCAACAACTGGCTCTGGCCCTGTCCGGCCTGGCCGAAGATCGCCGCTACCTGACCAAACTGATGGGCGAAAAAAACCGCCTGAAAAAGCAGGCCGATGCGGGCTCGCGGCGGGCCGAAAAGCGCATTGCCGATCTGGTTGGCAAGGCCAGGAGTTTACGCGACCTGATGGCCCGGCTGGAAGCCGACAGGAAGGCTCAGGCGAAAAAAAATCCGCCGAAAAAAGCCCTCCCGGCGTTTAACAAATCCCGTGGCAAGATGCCCTTTCCGGCCATCGGGCGGCTGGTCGGACTCTATGGACAGGCGACGGAAACCGGCCTGACCCGCAAGGGCATCACGATTGAAACCCGGCCCGGCGCCCAGGTCGTCGCGCCCTACGAGGGGGTGGTCATGTTCGCCGGGGCTTTCAAAGGCTATGGGCAACTCTTGATCATCGAACATGGCGGGGGATATCATAGCCTGCTTGCGGGATTGTCCCGCATCGACACCGTTATCGGTCAACAAATTCTGTCCGGGGAACCGGCGGGAATCATGGGGGGCAGTGAAACAAAAGCCCCCATTCTGTACGTGGAACTGCGGCGTAACGGCCAGCCGATCAACCCTCTGCCCTGGCTGGCGGCACGAAAAAGTAAGGTAAACGGATGAAAAATATACGAATATTGGCAATCTTGGTGATCAGCGTATTGCTCCTTCCCCAGGCCTCGGTGGCCCAGGAAAAGCCCAAGAACACCGCCGAAACCTACCGATTGTTGAACCTTTTTGGCGATGTGTTCGAACGGGTGCGGGCCGACTATGTGGAAGAATCATCCGATCAGGACCTGATCGAAGCGGCCATCGCCGGGATGCTGTCGTCCCTTGATCCTCATTCCAGCTACCTGAACGCCAAGAGTTACAGCGACATGCAGGTCCAGACCCGGGGCCGGTTCGGTGGCCTGGGCATCGAGGTGACCATGGAAAACGGCCTGGTTAAAGTGGTCTCGCCGATTGACGATACCCCGGCCTTTCGCGCCGGCATGAAATCCGGCGACCTGATTTCACAAATTGATGGTGAAGCGGTGATGGGCCTGACCCTGGCCGAAGCGGTCGACAAAATGCGCGGCAAGGTCGGTGCCGATATTTTGTTGATGGTCTTGCGCCAGGGGGTTGATCCATTCGAAGTCACCATTACCCGGGCGATCATCAAAATCCGTTCCGTGCGGTCCCGCCTGGAAGGCAAGATCGGCTACGTGCGCATTACCTCGTTCAGCGCCCAGGCCGACGCCGGGTTGCGCAAGGCGATTACCGGTTTCCGCACGGAAATCGGTAACGACCTGCAAGGTATCGTGCTCGATTTGCGCAACAATCCCGGCGGCCTGCTCAATCAGGCGGTGTCTGTGTCCGATGAATTTCTCGAACGGGGCGAAATTGTCTCGACCCGGTCGCGCAAGCCCGAAGATACCCAGCGCTATAGTGCCCGGCCCGGCGATCTGACCAATGGTCTGCCCGTCGTGGTGCTGATCAACGGCGGCTCGGCCTCGGCCTCGGAAATCGTCGCCGGGGCCTTGCAGGATCACAAGCGGGCGATCATTCTGGGCACCAAGTCCTTTGGCAAGGGATCGGTGCAAACCATTATTCCCGTTTCCGGCAAGGGAGCCATGCGGCTGACCACGGCGCGCTACTACACCCCGTCTGGCAATTCCATTCAGGGCGTCGGCATTGTCCCCGATATCGAAGTGGGCCTGGCCAAAATCGAGGAAATCACCCAACCGAAGGGCCGTCGCGAGGCCGATTTGCGGGGCGCTTTGGACAACGGCCTGGGCGACGACACAAAAAAACAAGCCGACACAGACGAGGCCAAGCAAGAGGCTGCCAAGAAAGAAGAGAACAAGGATAGCAAAAAGCCTGCGTCCAACGGCGATTACCAATTGAACCGGGCGCTCGATTTGATTCGCGGCGTCGCCATGTTCTCAAACAGGGTGGCCGGAAACTAACGGCTGAACCAAGGTGAAATTGCCCTTCAAACTTCCATCGTTCAAGCTGCCGTTCCTCGGTAAGAAGAAAACCGAAGACGATGGTGATGAGGACGATAGGGATGATATCGATGTCAAGGCAGCCGACGCGGCGGTGGCAAGCGAGCCCGCAGCCGAGCCGCCCGCATCCGATGAGAATGCGGAGACGGCCCCCCCGGCTGAACCCGAGACCGACACGCCTGCCGCCGAGGGCGAGGGCGAGGGCGAGGACGAGGCCGATCCATCGGCGCTGGCGGCCATGGAAGACACCAAAGTCGATGATTCCGGCGATGACGACGAAGACGATGATAAGGGCGATGAAGGCGGCGGCTGGAAAGGCTCCCTCGGGAAATTGCTGGAAGGCAAAAAACGCAAGATGATCGCCGCCGCGCTCGGCGGCGTGCTGATCATCGGTGGCGCGGCTGGAGTCTTTTTTTCCGGCGGCGACGACGGTGAGGGCGAAGATCAATCCGGGGTTCCCAAATTCGAAATGGCGATTGCGCCGAAAGGCCGGGCCTCTGAAAGCGGCTCCCTGAACGCCATCATCGAAACCGAAAAGGGGCCAGGGGCCGGGATTGTCACCAGCGCATCGTCGCTGATGGCCTTTTCCCGTATCGCCCCGCCCCGGGTCACCGATGGGCCGCTGCCCCAGGTCGATGGCGCGGGACTGATTGAAGACAGTCACCAGGGCCCTTTGCCGAAGATCGCCGAAGATGGCCGCATGGCGCTGCAAGTCTATGCCAAATCGTTTGATGAACAGGACGACCGCCCGAAAATCGCGCTGATCGTCACCGGCCTGGGAATGAGTGAAGCCGCGACCGAGGCCGCCATTTCCCTGCTGCCGGGGAGCGTCACCCTGGCCTTTGATCCTTACGCCCCGAATTTACAAGGCTGGGCCGACAAGGCGCGGCAAGCGGGTCACGAAATCCTGATCATGCTGCCATTGGAACCGGAATCCTTTCCGACCGATGATCCGGGACCACAGGGATTGATGACATCCAATTCGACCGTCGAGAACCTGTTGCGGCTGGAATATGTGCTCAGCCGCATGAAAGGGTATGTGGGGGTTGTGTCGGTAATGGGGTCCCGGTTCAATTTGCAGGAAACTCAAGTCGAGGCCTTGCTTAGCAACCTGAAAGCCCGTGGCCTGTTGTTCGTCGATGGCAGTGCCGATCCGAAATCTCTGGCGCCCGCCATGGCCGAACAAATGAAGCTGCCCAAGGCCTTTGCCGATATGGTGCTGGACACGATACCAACCAAAGAAGCCATCGATGCCAATTTGCTTGAACTTGAAAGCGTGGGTCGAATCAACACTTTCGCCGTCGCCCTGATCGAAGCCTATCCGGTTTCCATTGAACGGGTGGCCGCCTGGGCCGCCGCCATGGTCGATAAGAATATGTCTCTGGCCCCGGTGTCGGCGCTCGCCGACCGGCAATTCCTGCAATAATGGTGGATAAGGAAAAACTGCCCTACCGACCCTGTGCCGGAATCATGCTGATCAATGGCCGGGGCCAGGTTTTTGTCGCCCGGCGCATTGATTCGGTGGCCGATGCCTGGCAGATGCCGCAAGGAGGGATCGATCCGGGCGAGACACCGGCCGTGGCGGCCCGGCGTGAACTGCGGGAAGAAACCGGAGTTCAAAACGCCCATATCGTTGCCGAAAGTGCGGGCTGGCGACACTATGATCTGCCCGATGATTTGATCGGCAAAATCTGGGGTGGCAAGTACCGGGGCCAGCGCCAAAAATGGTTTGCCTTTCGGTTTTTCGGCGAC
>CBFDVE010000115.1:0-7343 GCA_965613205.1 uncultured Rhodospirillaceae bacterium | reverse complement strand
GTAGATGCCGTCGGTGATCGAAAACGCGGCCTCGCCGTATTCGAAAGCCTGCAGGCCGAGGAACAGGAAGCCAAGCACAACCGTCAGCAACAGGCCCAGTTTCAGTTTGCCGGTATCGCCGGCTTTCAGCCCGTGGTGCGCCCAGGTCACGGTGGCGCCGGAGCTCAGCAGGATGAGGGTGTTGATAAAGGGCAGGCCCCAGGTAGGCATGGGCTCGATGCCTTCGGGCGGCCACACTTCGTTGGCGACCATGCTCAGCGCCGGCACGCTGCTGTTGAAGTAGGCCCAGAAAAAGGCGACGAAGAACATCACCTCGGAGACGATGAACAGCAGCATACCCACGCGCAGGCCGTGCTGAACGATCTCGGTGTGATCGACGCCGCCCTGGGCTTCGTTGATGACATCCCGCCACCAGCCGAACATGCAGATCAGAATGACGGCGATACCAGCCAGAAACAGCCACAACGGACCTTCCTGCATGAACCAGATACCGCCGATGGCGGTGGTGAAGGCGCCGATGGTGCCGACGATCGGCCACGGGCTCGGCTTCACCATATGGTAGGGGTGAGTTTTCGCTGCTTCGCTCGACATGAGTGCTTCTCCGCTAGATCTGGGTTTTTGAATCTTTTTTGGTTAAGGAAGTGCCGACCTTTTCGTTACTCAAGGCCTGTAATTTCTTGTCGGCCGGCGCCCGGTAGAAAGTGTAGGAGAGGGTGATGGTCCTGATCTCCCTGGTGTTGGGGTCGCTAAAGATTTCCGGATCGACGAAAAACGATACCGGCATGGAAACCGACTGGTTCGGGTTCAGCCTCTGCTCTGAAAAGCAGAAGCAGTCTATTTTCTGAAAATACTGCCCGGCCTTGTAGGGGGTCACGTTGAACGTGGCATTGCCGATAATCGGGCGCTGACCGGAATTGGTGGCGCTGTAGGTCGCCAGGCTTTCCATCCCGACCCGGACTTTGATCAGTTTCTGGTCAGGCCTGAAACTCCACGGCAGGGCCCCGTCCACATTGGCATCGAACCGTACCGTGATCATCGGTGCGTCGACCGGGACCACCGTTTCGGCGGGGCGGCTCCCGGCGATAATGGTGGTGCCGCCGTAGCCGGTGATTTGACAGAACAACTGATACAATGGCACCGACGCATAGGCCAAACCGACCATGCCGCCGACGATGGCAAACAGGACGACGGCGGTCTTGCGATTGTTGCCAGTGGGTCCGGACATACTGCTACGGTTTCCTCTATTCGGCCGGTTTGGTCGCGCCGGTCAAATCAGGGGTGATCTGGTGAGTGTGATGGGGGGCAGGTGATGGAACCGTCCATTCCAGCGTATCCGCTCCTTCACCCCACGGATTGGCTTCGCAGGGCACTTTGTCCCGGAAGGCGCAATACATCACGTAGAAGAAGTAAAAGACGCTGATCATGGTGATCACGGTGCCGATCGATGAGACCATATTCCACCCGGCATAGGCATCGGGATAGTCGGGAATCCGCCTCGGCATACCGGCTAGGCCTAAGAAATGCTGCGGCAGGAACAGCACTATGACGCCGACGAAGGTCAGCCAGAAATGAATCTTGCCCTTGGTTTCGGAATATTTGTAGCCAGTCATTTTTCCGAACCAGTAATACAGGCCGATGAAAATGGCGAACACGGCACCCAAAGACAGCACGAAATGGAAGTGGGCGACCACATAGTAGGTGTCGTGGAAGGCGATATCGACGCCCGCATTGGCCAGCACTACACCGGTCACACCGCCCATAACGAACAGGACGATGAAGCCCATGGTCCACAGCATGGGGGTGTCGAAACGGATCGACCCGCCCCACATGGTGGCGATCCAGCTAAATATCTTGAGGCCAGTTGGAATGGCGATGATCATCGTCGCGGTGACGAAGTAAGCACGGGCGTCAACGCCCATACCGACCGTGTACATGTGGTGGGCCCACACCACAAAGCCGACGAAGCCGATCGAAATCATGGCGTAAACCATGCCCAGATAGCCAAAGATTGGTTTGCGCGAGAAGGTCGCAACCACATGGCTGACAATGCCAAAGGCCGGCAAAATCATGATGTAGACTTCCGGGTGACCGAAGAACCAGAACAAATGCTGCCACAGCAACGGGTCACCGCCGCCGGCCGGGTCAAAGAACGTGGTGCCGAAGTTACGATCGGTCAGCAGCATGGTCAGGGCGCCCGCCAGCACCGGAATGGCCAGCAGCAGCAGGAACGCGGTGATCAGGATCGACCACACAAACAGCGGCATTTTGTGCAGGGTCATACCCGGCGCCCGCATGTTGAAGATGGTGGTGATCAGATTGATGGCACCCAAAATTGATGAGGCACCGGCCAGATGCAGGGACAAAATACCAAAATCGACACTTGGCCCCGGTTGATAGGTCGAATTGGACAGCGGTGGATAAACCGTCCAGCCCGTGCCCGGACCGTCGCCGATCAGAGCCGAAAGCACCAGCAGCACAAGCCCGGCAACCAGCAGCCAGAAGCTGATGTTGTTCATGCGCGGGAAGGCCATGTCCGGCGCGCCAATCATCAACGGCACGATCCAGTTACCGAAACCGCCGATCAGGGCCGGCATGACGACGTAAAACACCATGATGAAGGCGTGTGCGGTGACCAGAACATTGTAGAACTGGAAATCATCGATGAACTGAATGCCGGGCTGGGCCAGTTCCAGCCGGATCAGCCATGACATGCCGCCACCGATGACCGCCGAGATCACCGCCAGGGTCAGATACATGGTGCCAATGTCTTTGTGGTTGGTCGAAAACAACCAGCGGCCAATGCCCTTGGGGGGGTGGTTGTGATCGTCGTGTGCGGTTTCTGCTAGAGCCATCTTGCTACCTTTTATGCCTTACGAATTGATTGCCCGGATTACTGGGCCAGGTTGATTGCCTTGGCGATACGAATATGATCTTCGCCGACTTTGGCATATTTCTGTTGCGCTTGCGCAACCCATTCCTTGTAGGCCGCCTTGGAAACGGCGGTTACGGAAACCGGCATGAAGCCATGATTGACGCCGCAAAGTTCAGAGCACTGCCCCTTGAAAACGCCCTCGCGGGTGATTCGCACCCAGGTTTCGTTGATGCGACCGGGAACGGTATCAATTTTTATACCAAATGACGGGATCGCCCAGTTATGAATGACATCTTCAGAGGCCAGCAGAATACGGATATTCGTATTAATGGGCAGCACAACTTCTTCGTCAACGGTTAGCAGACGCGGCTGACCGGGTTCCAGGTCTTCGTCTTCGACAATCACGCTGTCAAAGGTGAAATTGCCATCGTCCGGGTATTCATAAGACCAGTACCACTGATGACCGGTCACCTTCAGGGTCATTTCGGACTCGTAGGTTTTGTCCATGAAATACAGCAGGCGCAGGGATGGCACCGCGATGACCACCAAAATAATGATCGGGATCACCGTCCAGGCCACTTCCAGCCAGGTATTGTGGGTAACGGTTGAGGGCACCGGGTTGGATTTTTCGTTGAACCGGACGACGACGATTGCCAGCAGCAGCAGCACAAAGAGAACGATTCCGGAAGTGATCCAAAGCAGCAGGTTGTGTAAGTCGATAATCCGTTCCATCACCGGCGTCGCGGCCTCCTGGAAGCCCATTTGCCAGGGAACCGCCTGCTGTGCAAAAGCACTATTCATTCCGCCCAGCAGCAAAAGCATACCCAGCGATGCAAAGACATTGAATCTCTTGTTCATAAACCTCATCCGAATTATCCGATTGAACACCTGGATTAAACGCATAGTATAATTAAAAGTAGTATAATTAAAAGTAGTATAATTAAAAGCCAGACAAATAAAAGTCGGGATTCAACCAAATCAGTCTGAGATCAATCTGCCATCAAGCCCGATAAAAGTCACCATTTTGTCACGTCAACGACAATATCCGCTAACTTTTCTGTATCTATCATGCGATATATCCAATGAAAAGGTATTTCGAGCAAGGGATCAAGTCTGGATTATTGCTTTTCTGATCATAAGCGGATTAAAACCATAAGTTCACTAAGGTTTAACACCGTGTGCAAACTTTGCGGGCAGAGCGTAAATTTTATTGAACAGGTTAAAAATCGTCGCTTACCAATCCAGTATGGTATGAAGTATTCAATCCAAATCAACTTGGCATAGGCAGCATGGACGAATCGGTTTCCCTGGATACGGATGATCAGCTCGCCATCAAGGGCATTTCTGGCGGGCTCGAACTGCTGTCTGAAATGGGCCAGGATTTCGCCGCCTCGCTGGATCTGGATGCCACTCTTCTCAGGGGCATCGAGCGCATCACGACGTACGTCGGGGCCGAAGCCGGGGCCTTGTTTCTGTTGCAGGAAAACGGCACCATCCTGCGCTGTACGGCATCTGCCGGGGCCACCGAAATCACCGGATTGACCCTGGCCAGCGACGAAGGCATTGTCGGTCGTTGTGTGCAAACCGACACCGGCACCATCGTTCGTGATGTGGCCAAAGACCCTAACTTTCAAAATGCCATCGATGCCCAGACCGGCTTTACCACCCGTTCGATCCTGTGTGCGCCCTTAAGCGTCAAGAACGAAAAAATCGGCGCTATCGAACTGGTCAACAAGGCCGATGGCGATGGCCTGTTCGGCGATGATGATCTGAACCTGTTACAAACCCTCAGCGCATCGGCAGCCCTCGCCGTACTCAACGCCCGCATGGCCGAAGCCCTGGTCGAACAGGAACGCCTGAAGCGCGAACTGGAGCTGGCCGCCGAAATTCAGCGTGGCCTGCTGCCCGAGGCCTCGGACGCAAGTTTCCCCGTGCATGGAGTGAATTTACCGGCGCGCACCGTATCGGGTGATTTTTATGATTATTTCCCCCTCGATGATGGTCGCATTTGTTTCAACCTGGGAGACGTTTCTGGCAAGGGCATGAACGCCGCCCTGTTGATGGCCAAGACCGCCAGCCTGTTTCGTTGCCTGGGGAAAACCATCCACCAGCCGGGACGTTTGCTGGCCCTGATCAACGAGGAAATTTGCGAAACCGTCACCCGCGGCATGTTCGTGACCATGATCGGCGGCATCTATGACCCCCGGCACGGGTCCGTCCGCCTGGCCAACGCCGGTCACGAGCCGCCCCTGCTGCACGGCACCGATGGATCCTTCGTCGGTTTTCCCGCCGACGTGCCGCCGTTGGGTGTTATGCCCCTGATGTCGCCAGATGAGTCATTCCCGGAAGTGGAAATTGCCCTGGCGGGTGGCTCGCTTTATATCTTCACCGACGGCGTCACCGAAGGCTACCTGGAAGATGGCAGCGAAATGCAGACCGAGGGCCTGAAAAAAATTCTTGCCGACAATCGGGAACAAGCGGCACCGGCCCGGTTGCAGGCGGTGATTTCCAGGATTGACCAGAAAGGCACGGCCCTGCGCGACGATCTGACCCTGCTGGTGATTGATGATGGCACGACCTATGCCGAACGGCTGGCGGACCCGGCGACCGCCGACGATCAGCCCCCGGCAGCCGATGAAGAAACCAGCGAAATGGTCCTGCACCTGAAATTTACCTCCCGGCCCGATCGCCTGAAGCTGGTCCGCAATGCGGTTTTCGATACAGCCATGCTGTGCGGTTGCAGCGAGGCAACGGCGCGCGACATTGTCATCGCCATCGATGAAGCCAGCCAGAATGTCATCCGGCACGCCTATAAAGGGGCCAGCGATGGTCAGGTAATCCTGGATATCAGCCGGGAAAAAGATGATATCGTCTTGCACTTGCGTGATTTTGCGGAAAAAGTAGATGTCAGCAAGATCAAGCCCCGCGACCTGGACGATATTCGGCCCGGTGGCTTGGGTACCCACTTCATCGCCGAAGTGATGGATGAAGTGGTGTTTATCCCGCCGCCGGATGGCACCGGCAACTTGCTGCGAATGAAAAAAAGAATTTCCTGAGGGGACGACAAGAAGGATTATGGAACATCAAATCAGCGAACAGGGAAACGTCGTGATCGCCAGTTTTGAAGGCGATGTGGATATTCACACATCGCCCGATGCCCGCAAGGTCTTGCTCGATTGTGTTGGGCGCAAATCACCGGTGCTGGTTGACTTATCGCAAGTCAGCTACATCGACAGTTCAGGCATTGCTTCCCTGGTCGAAGCCCTGCAAACGGCCCGCAAGGGTGGCTCGGACCTGGCCCTGGTGGCGGTCAGCGATGCCGCCCTGCGGGTCCTGCAACTGGCCCGCCTGGACAAGGTGTTTTCCATTTATGATACCGTTGAAGCCGGTCTCGAGGGGATCGGCTGAAGATGACCGCGAGCAGAACCCTGGGGCTGATCGACAAGGCCGGGCGATGGACGGTTTCGACTATTGAAGAGATCGGCAACGGCGGCTTGCTGATGGCCGAAAGCCTGTACTGGATCATCCGGGGGCCAAGCCTGAACCAACCGGTGCGGCCCAGCGCCATTATTGTCCAGATGATGGAGATCGGCATCAAGGCGGTGCCCATCATCGCCCTGTTGGGCGGCACCATCGGGGCCATGCTGGCCATACAAAGCATCTACATGCTGCGCATTTTCGGGGCCGAAAGCCAGGTCACTTACGGCGTTGCCTTTTCCGTGGTGCGTGAATTTGCGCCCCTGATCACCGGTATCCTGATTGCCGGACGATCCGGTTCGGCCCTGGCCGCGCGCCTTGGCACCATGAAGATCAGCCAGGAAATCGATGCCCTGAAAGTCATGGGCATCAATCCGGTGCGGTTCCTCGCCGTACCCGCCCTGATCGCCCTGGTGGTCATGGTTCCGGCCCTGACCCTGTTTAACATGTTCATCGGCCTGTTATGCGCCGGTCTCTATATTGAAGCCGATCTGGGCATCAGCCTGGCCGCTTATATGGATCAGACCATCACCATCCTGTCCCTCGACGACCTGCTGCACGGCGTCGGAAAAAGTGTCCTGTTTGCCGTGCTGGTAGGGGTTATCGGGGTCATAAACGGGGCCTCGGTAACCGGCGGTGCGGAAGGGGTCGGCAAGGTCACGACCCGTGCAGTTGTGCAATCCATATCGGCGATCATTGTCACCGATATGTTGTTCGCCTTCATGGCCACACGGTGACCGAAATGACCGACAGCCCGAATGTCGTGATCGAAGTCGAAGATCTGGTGACCCATTACGGCCCCCGCAAAATTCTCGACGGGGTTTCCATGAACGTCAGGGAAGGCGAAATCATGGTCATCATGGGCGGCAGTGGCTCGGGCAAGAGCACGCTGCTGCGCTATATGATGGCGCTGGAACATCAAACTTCGGGCTCGATCAAGTTGCTCGGGCAGGACATCGACAGCCTGAGCCAGAAGGAAATGTTCGATCTGCGC
>CBFDVE010000114.1:0-7352 GCA_965613205.1 uncultured Rhodospirillaceae bacterium | reverse complement strand
ACCTGATAGACGTATGCTGATCCAGAATCGACACCGCCATCGTCATCCCCAGGAGTGCCAATCACAGCGAACTCGCCACTCAGGGCTACGGCAAGGCCGAAATTGTCGCCCGTTCCCAGAACGAAAACAGCGTCGTCGATTCCGCCGGGCTGTGCGCTTTTCCCGGTTACAGCCTGGAAGATTTATCGGCCCTGCTGAGCGCCGCTTGCGGGGGGGATTTTTCGGTTCCTGACCTGACCGTGCTGGGCGAGCGAATCTGGAATCTGGAACGGCAGTTCAATCTGGCCGCCGGATTGACCATGAAGGACGATACCGTACCGGTCAGGATGCTGACCGAACCGGCGACATCCGGGGCCGGCAAGGGGCGGGTGGTTGAGCTGGCTAAAATGCTGCCCCAATACTACACCGAACGTGGTTGGGATAAGGCCGGTGTGCCGACCCGTGAAACCCTCGAAAGATTAAGCCTCGATTGAAAATACGCCTAAGATACATCGCCATTGAAGTGCCCGATAGCAGTTCGACCCTGGACATTGCCGAGGGCACGACCGTCGATTTGGCCCTCGCGTCTCTGAATTTGCCCGGCCAACAGGGTTACCTGACACTGGTCAACGAAGACAGCGTGCCGGTTCAGCAACGACATCTGCGAGCCCTGCACGAAAATGATCTTCTGACCATATTCTCGCCCCTCAAGGGCGGTTGAATGTGGGGAAGTTGGGGTCGCTTTGTCCTCTAACCCACTTGCTGACAGCCTGGGTCTTGGCCCTGCGGTTGACCACCCATTCCATCAGGATTTCGTAACACGGGCCGCTTTTACGGGGTCGCATTTCGTGAATACCGGTGGCCAGATTACTGGCCACATCCATCTGCTGGGTCAGCCAGGCGGTGATTTCCGGTTCGTTCAACAATTTTGCCAGATGATCCCGCACCCGACGCCACTGATCGCTGCGCTCGATTTCGTCCCGAACGGTAAACGGATTAGCCACCAGCAAATCATGAATGGCGCCCCATTTGCGCATTTGCAATTCGGCCCATTCATCGGAGCCGGACTTGCCCGCGGCGAAGGACTGTTCGCGTTTTCTAAGGTCGGCAAGCAACCGGACAAGGTCGGGAGAGAAATTTGCGGGCATCTATTTACGGATGTTTAACAAAATGTAGGGCTCAATAGCCGATTATACAGGCCTTTAATTAAGAGCGATACGCCCGTTCTTCAATAATCAAATATCAAGGAGCCATCATGACAGACAAAGACGAATACAAGGATTTGTTGAAGCACAAACATTTTTTGGGTGAAGTGGAACAGGGCATTCGTTTCGCCAACAACGAAATCATTCACCAGAAAATCCCCACTCTCAACAAGGACAATATTCTGTCCTTCGCCATCGCCGTCGGTCGCTTGCGGGCCAATTATCTGGAAACGGCACTTAAACTGGGACAGGACCAAACCGGAGAACTACCGGAGCCAGAAATCATCGATAACCTGAAACGCCATCGGCAACTCTATGAAGAGGCCCGTCTGGCCTTCGAGGCCCTGCGCGAAGCCATTGAAAAAGGCTATGTCGATGTGGATATTCTGATGGCTCAGGATTGAATTTTTTCGCGGCCATCGGCAACACTATCGACGATGTCAAATACCGTTTCCAGCCGGGCCAGTTTGAACACTCTGAACACCGGGTCGGTAATCGCCGCGATATAGAAATCCATGCCCTTGTTGCGGGCCAGTTGGAAGGCTTCGAGCAAACTGGCGACCCCGGAACTGTCGATGACATTTACGCCCGACATATCGACAATCATGGATCGGCCTTTATCCAGGCCATCGAGCAGGACTTCCCGTGCCTTCGGCGAATGCTCCAGGTCTATTTCTCCACTGAAGGTAACAATGACGGTGGTGCCGTCAATTTTTGTCTCGTGCTTCATGCGTTTGGCTTTCCCGGACATGATATTTATGGCGTACATTCTATAGCAGTGTGAAAAGAGGGTGTCCTGCAAATATCAGGGCTTATCCATATTTATTGTTTTGCAGGCGGTCTGGTTTCCTACCATGGTAGTTAAATCTGATTGCCCTGCGGGCAGGTTACTTTTTCAGGCCCTGCACCAATGCCCGACCGGACTCAGTCAGCTTGCAAATACTCCAGTCCGGCTTCAAGGGGTTATCGAACCAGGGCTCGGCCCAGCCCTTGCTGATGCAGCTCCGCACCGTGCGATCACTTATTTTCTGGCCCTGGCCGTCGAACAGGGGCAGTTTGCCACCGGGTTCGCCGGCCCCGCGCATCAGATAGCGGATTTGCGACGTGGTTACCTTGTTTCGGCCATTTTTCCTGTCAATCAATCCGGTCATGATGACAACAGTTTGCTCTAAATGTCCTCATTGGACAACTCCGATGAAATCTGATCGGCAATCGAGGCCGTATCCTTGGTATCCATCTGGAACGCGGCTTTGATGGCGGCGGCAAGAGGCGGTAGCAAATCCAGATCTTTTTGTTTCGGGGATTTCAGGTTGGTCCTGATCCTTTTGCTCACTTCGGTCAGGGTCTGGCACAGGTTTGTGATGTGTTCCAAATCCGTATTGGCCAATCGGCGACCCGTGTCCTCGGCGACAAAATTCAGCCGCTCGATATGGCCATGCGTTTTTTCATCGTTTTCTGCGGCGGCGATGGCGGCGATAATATGGTCCACCAGATAGACTATTTGATCGCCGTGGCGCTTTAGTTTTTGCAGGTTTATCTGCCGGATCGCCGTGTCTATTTTTTCCTGAGTATGTCGGTCCTCCTTGATGCCGGTGGCTTTCTCGCGCAGCGTATTGGGAACATCGACAAGCGGGATGGGGGCACCACGGATGTTGCCGTCGCGGCGGGTTGGACCGATATAATCACTGGTCACGACGAAGGGCTTTCGTTTTTCGATCAGGTGGGTTATGCGGTCCTTAATCTGGGCCGCGGAAAGCGGTTTGGTCAGCAAATCGTCAGACCCCGAATCGATAACCGTGCGGACCAGTTCCTTGGTCGGTTCGGCCGTTACCGTCAGCATGGCGATAAACGGATTGTTGCCGAAATCGCCATTCCGCACCTCATAAACAAAATCGGAAAACTTGCCATCGGATAATTCCGCTTCACAGATCAGGATATCTGCCGCCGGTTCCCCCATGACGCCTCTGATTTCCACCAGCGACGCCGCCTGGCGAATTTTCCGCAAGCCGATATTTCGCAACATGTTGAAAATGGTGTGGCGGTAGGAATGGTCGGAATCCGCCAGCACGACGTTAATATCCTTGAACAGAAATTCTTTCATTGTGCAGCCGTTATCCCTTTGGCATTTCAATGGCGGCGACGGCCTGGGCGGCAATTCCTTCGTTGCGGCCGGTAAATCCAAGTTTTTCCGTCGTCGTCGCCTTGATCCCGACCCGGTCGGGGGTGATATCCAATAGCCTGGCCAGGGTCTCGGTCATGGCCGCCCGGAAAGGGCTTATTTTCGGGCTTTCACATATCAGGGTTATATCGACATTGACAATTCGCCCGCCCAGCCCGGCAATAATCTGACAGGCGCTGGTGACAAAAACATCAGACGATACGTCCTTCCATCGGGGGTCGGTCGGCGGGAAATGGTCACCGATATCACCTTCGCCGATGGCCCCCAGCAGGGCATCGGTCAAGGCGTGCAGGGCGACATCGGCATCGGAATGACCGGCCAGGCTGGCCGGGTGGGGGAGCCGCACGCCGCACAGGGTAACCCCGTCGCCCGGTCCGAACCGGTGCACATCGAAACCGCTGCCGATACGGGTTTCATGGGATTGAAAGGTCTTGTTGTCGTGCAAAAAATGGGTCCGTTCGGCCAGTTGCAAATCGTCTTGCGAGGTGATTTTGATATTTTCCGCCCCACCGGGGACAATATTTACCGCCAAACCGGCAAATTCGGCAATGGCCGCGTCATCGCTCATGGCTTCTGCCGGGGCGCTCCGGTGGGCCGCCAGTATGGCCTCGAAATGAAACCCTTGCGGCGTTTGCGCCCGCACCAGGCGGGATCGGTCGATGGTACCGGCGGTGAAATTGTCCTGGCTGTGTTTCAGCGTGTCGTTGACCGCGAGGCCCGGAATGACGGCGCCATGATTGATCAGCGCCGCCAGCACCCGGTCGATCACTTGGGTGCTGACAAAGGGCCTGGCGGCATCGTGGATCAGCACCAGATCGGGCGCGGCTTGGGTCAGACTCTCGAGGCCCCGGCAAACGGATTGCTGCCGCGAGGCGCCGCCGAAAACAGGCTCCAGCAGACTGATCGGCAGACCCGAACGGGACAAATTGGTGACCGTTTCCTGGTAAAGGTCCAGATCATCGGCGTGAATAACGACCCTGATCCAATTGATTTGAGGGTGCCCGGCAAAGGCTTTCAGGGTCAATTCGATGACGGTCTGCCGGCCCAGTCGGCAATACTGCTTGGGCAGTTTGCCGCCGAAGCGTGAACCACGTCCGGCGGCGACAATCAGGGCGGCACAAGTACTCATAACCCTATGAATCCCGCATTGACCGGTCAATGACAAGGGTGAAAGCATGTTGAGGCTTGCAAAGAGCGGGTTTCGGCGCGATTGTGCGTCCATGAATCGGGAATTTATCTTCGGCCTGGCGGCTTTCGCGTCTTTGCTGCCCTCGGCGGTTTTCGCCCTGAAGCAGGGCGGCATCAGCCGTGGCGCCGATGGTCGCAGCGTCAGCTACTGGTTGACTCTGGGGGTGGCGGTCTGCGGTCCTCTGGCCTGGGCGGTGGTGCAAAGTTCCGGGACCTGGCATACGGGCCTGTCGATCACCTTGTGGGTCACCATCGCCGCCGCCATGGTGATGTTTGCCATGGTCGTCCTGCTTAACCCGTCGGCCTGGCGACTGACTCCCCTGATGACCCCCTATATGGCGTTGTTGGCGGTGCTGGCCCTGATCTGGCGGCATGCACCGGAAACCCGGCCCTTGTTGTCCGACGCCCTTGGCGGCGACCCGTCGGCCTGGGTCGACGCTCATATTCTGGTCTCGGTCGCCACCTATGCCCTGGTCACCATCGCCGCAGTTGCCGCCCTTGGCGCCCTGTTGCAGGAAAAAGCCTTGAAAAACAAGAGGCCGACGGCCTTGTCCCGGCTGTTGCCGTCGGTGTCGGAAAGCGAATGGCTGCTGGTCCGCCTGTTGGCCTTGGGCGAAATTGTGCTGGCGCTCGGCATGGCCACGGGCATGGCCACCCAATACCGGGAAACCGGAGGGCTGATTGTCTGGGATCACAAGACAATCCTGTCGGTCACCGCCTTTGTCGTTATCGCCGCCCTGCTGCTGGCCCAATTCGTCAGTGGGGTGCGCGGGCGTCTGGTGACCCGCATCGTGCTGATCGCCTATCTGTTGTTAAGTCTGGGATATCCGGGTGTTAAATTCGTCACCGATGTGCTGATCGGACAATAACCTGAAAACGTGACATTTATGCAGCAAATATTAGAGAAAATGTTGCATTTCAGTCACAAATGCCTAATAAGTAGGCAACGTTTTTAACGGTGCGAACAACACAATCATATGACCATTCAAATTGGCAATATCACGCTCGATGATCCGGTGATTCTGGCCCCCATGTCCGGGGTCAGTGATCAGCCATTCCGCCGCCTGGTCAAGCGCTGCGGGGCCGGGCTGGTGGTCTCTGAAATGATCGCCAGCAAGGCCATGGTGCGGGCGGCGAAAAAGACCATGCGCATGTCGTCCCACTGTGCTGACGAATACCCCATGGCGGTGCAACTGGCCGGCTGCGAGCCCGATGTGGTGGCCGAAGCGGCCAAACTGAACGAAGACCGGGGGGCCTCGATGATCGACATCAACATGGGCTGTCCGGTCAAGAAAGTGGTCCGGGGCGAGGCCGGATCGGCGCTTATGCGTGATGAAATCCTGGCCGGCAAAATCATGGCCGCGGCGGTCAAGGCGGTGACCATCCCGGTGACCCTGAAAATGCGCACCGGTTGGGATTTGGACAGCCGCAATGCCCCGCAAATGGCCAGAATCGCCGAAGACGCCGGTATTCAAGCCGTTACCGTGCACGGTCGCACCCGCAACCAGTTTTACAAGGGGCGGGCCGACTGGGCTTTCATTGGCACCGTCAAGGATGCCATCGGCATTCCGGTGATCGGCAATGGCGACGTGGTGACGTTGCAAGATGCCCGCGATTTGCTCGATCAATCCGGTGCCGACGGGGTGATGATCGGTCGCGGCTGTTACGGACGGCCCTGGTTTCCCAACCAGGTCATTCATTTTCTCAAAACCGGTCAGCATTTGCCCGATCCGGGCCTGGCCGAGCAAATGAACATCTTGCTGCGCCATTACGAGGCCATGATCAGCCACTACGGCACCCAGGCGGGTCTGCGCGTCGCCCGCAAGCACATCGGCTGGTATTCGAAGGGGCTGCCCGGATCGGCGGAATTCCGGGCCCGGGTGAACGGCTGCGACGACCACTTGAAAGTGCTGCAGATGATTACCGAATTTTATCAACCGCTCACGGAGCATATCGCCGCCTGATGACCAACCGCCTGAAAATCCTGGACAATACGAGGCCGGGAGCGCCATCTGAGGTGCCCCCGGAAAGCATCCTCAATGCCCTGGCGGCGACGGTGATCGTCATCGATGAAGATGGCCGGATCGGTTATGTCAACAACGCCGGCGAGCAGTTTTTCAAAAGCGGCTCGACCTATCTTCTGACCAAACGGATCGACGATCTGATCGCCAAAGACAGCCCCATGCTGGGCCTGATCAACCAGGCCCGTGATGGCGGGGCGCATGTATCGGAATACGGGGTGACTCTGGAAACGCCGCGCATCGGCCGTCACAATGTCAATATTCATGCCGGACCGGCCATGGACGTGCCGGGCTCGGTGGTTTTGACTGTGCAGGAAAGATCCATCGCCGACACCATCGACCGGCAATTGACCCATCGGGGGGCCGCCCGCTCGGTCTCGGCCATGGCCGCCATGCTGGCCCACGAAGTCAAGAACCCGCTGTCCGGTATTCGCGGCGCGGCGCAATTGCTGGAACAGAGTGTCGATGCGCAGGACAAGGCCATGACCCAGCTGATCTGCGATGAAACGGACCGTATTGTTGCCCTGATTGACCGCATGGATGTGTTCTCCGACAGCGGGCCTTTGCAACGCTCGGCGGTCAATATTCATCAGGTTCTCGACCGGGTTCGCAAGCTGGCGGAAAACGGCTTCGCCCGGCACTTGCGGTTTATCGAAAACTATGACCCGTCCCTGCCGCCGGTGCATGGTGAACGGGATCAACTGGTCCAGGTCTTCCTGAACCTGGTCAAGAACGCCATCGAGGCCTCGCCGCAGGGCGATACCGTCAGCATCAACGCAA
>CBFDVE010000113.1:0-7381 GCA_965613205.1 uncultured Rhodospirillaceae bacterium | reverse complement strand
AAGCAATATCCCCGATGGGAACAAAGCTGCCCAGCCTATCAAGCCGAAGATACCATCTCGCGTCAAATGCTTTGCCCAAAGGCTCTTGACCATGAAAGGCCAGCAGGACTCGACTGAAGCCAAACGCATGAGGCCAACGCAAGGTACATCGCCCTGTCCACGCTAGAACAGCTTGCTGCTAAGACGAGGAGTATCGCGTGAGTTGGGAAACATGGTACACCCTGGGCGTGGTCGGCCTGCTCGTGGGCGCACTCATGTCCAATCGCGTCGGCACCGATACAGCCATGCTCGGCGCACTCACGCTTATCATGGTCGCGGGAGTTCTCGATCCCGTCAAGGCGATTGCAGGCTTTGCCGATCCCTCGGTCCTGATGATCGCAGCCCTCTTTGTCGTCGCCTGTGGCCTCACCGAGACCGGAGCCACAGCCAGCGTCGCACACAAACTCCTGGGCAGACCCAAAACCGGAACCGGAGCCCGCTTTCGGCTCATGGTCCCCGTCGCGGTTATGTCCGCGTTTATGAACAACACCCCCATCGTGGCTATGTACCTGCCCATCGTCCACGACTGGGCCCGCAAGCTCCGCCTCAGCCCCAGCCGACTGTTCATGCCACTGGCCTTTGCTTCGGTCATGGGCGGCGCCTGCACACTCATCGGCACAAGCACCAACCTTGCGGTCAATCAGCTCTATATCAACTACTTCACCGAGCATCAGCAAACGCTTGGCCACACATTCAACCTGACCATGCCAACCACGACCGAGCAGTTCTGGTCGATCGCGATCATCGGCGTGCCTGCCATGCTGGTGGGGATCGTCTTTGTTGCGATCTTCAGTCGCTGGCTCTTGCCCAGTTTTTCATTGGCCCAGGCCAGAATTTCTTCAGTGCCGTCGATGGCGTCCTGCCGCAGCACCACCAGCCCCAGGGGTGTCTCGCCCCACCGATCGCTGGGCACGGCGATCACCGCCACATCATCGATTGCCGGATGGTCGAGCAGCACCCGTTCCAGATCATCGGCATAGATATTCAGGCCACCCGATATGATCATGTCTTTCTTGCGGTCCGACAAAAACAGGAAACCGTCCTCATCGAAATAACCGATATCGCCGGAACGGAAAAACACCTGATCCTTGTCATCGCGCCACCGGATGGCGTCGGTCAGTTCCTGTCGCTTGTGATAGCCGGTCATCATCGCCCCGGACCGGCCGACGATCTCTCCGGCCACCCCTTGCGGGCATTCCTGGCCGTCTTCATCGATGATCCGGATGTCCACACTGAGGCCAGGCGTACCAACGGATTCCAGTTTATCCGGGAAATCGGTGACGCTTAGAACGGTACTGCCGCCGCCTTCCGTCAGGCCGTAGATTTCAATCATCAGACCGGGAAAACGGGCGGCGATGTCGCGCTTCAATCCCGCCCGCAAGGGGGCGCTGGTCGATAGTTTCAGTTTCATGGCGGATAGATCGAAGCGCTCGAAATCCGGGTGCGCCATGATCCGCTGGTATTGCACGGGCACCAGCATGGTGTGGGTTACCCGTTCGCGCTGGCATATGTCCAGATAGTCCAACACGTCGAACCTGGCCATCAGCACACAACAGCCCCCGGCGGCCAGGGTCGGCATCAGGGTGACCAGGGTGGTGTTGGAATAAAGCGGCGTCGAAAGCAGGCTGATGGCGGTCTCGTCAATGCCCAGCCCCTGCAATCGTTCGACCTGAAAAGACCGCAAGCCGTGGTCATGGGTGATGCCCTTGGGCACGCCGGTGGTGCCGGAACTGTAGATGATGTTGAACAGGTCCTGTTCACTGACGTGGGTTTTTGGGGCGGTATCGGCGGCGGCGTTCAGGGCCGCATCGTAGTCCTGCCAGTTGGATGCCTTGAAATCGTAGGCAATGCGTCCGCCTTCAATCAGGCCGCCCAGGTTTTCCAGAATGGGTCCGACCAGATCCCGGTACTGATCGGCCAGAAATAGCGCCCGTGCGCCGCTATCGTTGATCATCATTTCGAGAGAGTCAGGCGTCACCATGGACGGCAGGGGAACCACGCAGCCGCCGATTTTCAGAATCCCTAAGAAGGTTTCGACAAAGGCGATGGAATTGGGCGACAGGACACAGACCTTGTCACCGTGCCTCACGCCCAGGCTCGCCAAGTGATTGGCGACCCGGTTGGCTTGTCGATCAAGTTCGCGCCACGAAAGGCGCCGCCCGCCCTGGACCAGAGCCGCGCGATCCGCATACCGGGTGGCGTTTCCAATGATCGATTGCAGGACCGCGCTGGCCGGGGCTGGGTCAGGCACGGTCGGGCCGCTTGCTAAACACCTTCCAGATGCCTGATGCAGTCAGCACCGTCTGGCCGCCGGATTTAAGTTCGCAGCGTAAAAACGCCAGGGTGCGGGTGACCTTGGTGATCTGGACTTCGGCCTCGATCCACTCACCCGGGATCGCCCCGGCAATAAATTCACAATTCAGCGAGATCGTCGCGCACGGCCCCTGGACCGTTGTATAAACCGCCGCGCCCATGGCCGTGTCGGCAAAACTCATCAGCGCACCACCGTGCACGACGCCGTTGGAATTATTGTGCCGATCATCAGTCAAATAACCATAGCGCAGGACATCGCCGTCCTTGCCGCCAAAATAATAAGGGCCGACCAGATCGATAAAACCACTGATAGAGGGAAAAGGCTTGAAGCCGTCGGGAATTTTGCTGTTCATCGGCGGTAAACTTTCACATATGATCTGGCTTGTCTACACCCGGCAATCAAGGAATAAAAAATGCTGAAAATCGCCCATCCAGCCGATGTTGCCAACCTGATCGGGCAAAAACTGGAGCCCAGTTCCTGGGTCACCCTGGATCAGGCCATGATCGATGGTTTTGCCCAGGCGACCGGCGATCATCAATGGATTCATGTGGACCAGGCACGGGCGGCGCGTGACATGCCGGGGGGCAAGACCATTGCGCATGGCTATCTGGTGCTGTCTCTGTTGCCCCGCCTGGCCGCCGAAATATCGACCATTGAAAATCTGAGTATGGCCCTGAATTACGGGTCCGACAAAGTACGCTTCATCAATATGGTGCCGGTGGGCTCCCGCGTGCGTCTGCACAAAACCTTCAAGTCGGTGGATAAGCAGGATAACGGCGGCTTTAAAATCATCGCCGATTGTTTGATGGAAATAGAAGGCCAGGATCGTCCGGCCCTGGTCGCCGAAGTTATTTCCCTGGCGTTTCCTTAAGGGCTGGACTAATCGCCCAATGCTACCGGTTTGCTGGCCGCCACTTCTTCCCGGCTCAGGCCTTGCAGTTCGTGGGGAAAGACCAGCCAGTCATCGGTTTCGTGAATGTAGTAGTCGGGGATGGCCGCGACCTTGCGGCGGCCCGGTTTGTAGAAAACCGTGGCAACGCGGATAATTTCGGGCGTATTGCGCCGGGACAGATCGCCAATGCGTTCGATCACCGCCTGCACCGACCGCCCGGTATCGTACACATCATCCACAATCAGCAGGGAATCTGCGGCATTGACGTTCTCGATGATGTAATGCAGACCGTGAATGCGGATTTCATCGTTCTGCTGTTCGATGCCTTCGTAAGACGATGTGCGAATGGCGATGTGGTCGGCGGGAAAGCCGTGATAATGCAGCAATTCCTGCACCGCAATGCCGACCGGGGTGCCGCCACGCCAGATGCCGACGATGTAATCCGGGTGGAATCCGTCTTCGATAATCTGCAGGCCAAGCCGGAATGAATCATCCAGCAGGCTTTGAGGGGTCACGTAAGTCTTTTCAACCATTCACTTTTTCCCGCCTTGTTTGGAGATCGCAATATATTTGTATTCATTATCAAAAATTATGAAATAGCGCCGGATGCTGACCGGGCTAATATGGGCCTTCGGTAATCATGCCTACCGGGAAATCACAGGCCGCGCAAGAACAGGGTCACCTGTCGTCAATCGGGGCCAAGTCATTTTTGAGACGGGGAAACACATGGGGAGACTGACCACGCACGTTCTCGACACCACGCTCGGCCTGCCCGGCGCGGGTATCCGGGTCGAGCTGTTTCACCTGAACGGCGAGAACCGGGAAAAGGTGGCCGACAGTGTGACCAATGAGGATGGCCGCTGTGACGCACCGTTACTGGAAGGTAACGCCTTCCAGACCGGCACCTACGAATTGCTGTTTCATGTCGGCGCTTACCTGGACCGCATGGCCCCTGGGCTGCCCGATCCCAAATTCCTGGACATCGTGCCGATCCGGTTCAACGTCGGCGATGGCGAAGGTCACTACCATGTGCCGCTGCTGATTTCGCCCTATGCCTATTCGACCTACAAGGGAAGCTGAGCCGTGCGTGATGTCATCACCCTGCGCCTGAACGGCGAAACCCGGACCCTTAAAAACGTCTCGCCGACCCTGACATTGTTGCGGTATTTGCGGGAAGAACTCGGCATGTGCGGCACCAAGGAGGGTTGCGCCGAAGGCGATTGCGGCGCCTGTACGGTCGTTGTCGGCGAGTTGATCGATGGCCAGGCCCGGTACCGGGCGGTCAATGCCTGTATTTTGTTCCTGCCCATGGTGGAAGGTAAATCCATCATCACGGTCGAGGGGCTGAGCGCCCCGGATGGCCGCCTGCATCCGGTACAGCAGGCCATGATCGACCAGCATGGTTCGCAATGCGGATTTTGCACCCCCGGTTTCGTCATGTCCCTGTACGCCGCCTATGTGTCCGGCGAGTCTATGGATGCCGATAGTGCGGCCGATCTGCTGGCCGGTAACCTGTGCCGCTGTACCGGCTACGGCCCGATCATCGCCGCCGCCGCCGACAGTGTGGCGGGCTATGCAAAGCCCGACTGGGATCGGCAACGACAGCAGGGTGACCTGACCTGGTTGCAGGACAACAGCCATTCCGACACCCTTGATCTGCGTCTCGGTGATCAGCATTTCATGTCGCCGGGGACCGTCGATGAGCTGGCCCGGTGCTACGAGAAATATCCGGGTGCGGTGCTGGTCGCCGGGGCCACCGATGTCGGTTTATGGGTGACCAAGGCCCGTCGCAAACTGAATTCGGTGATCTCTCTCGGTCGGGTGACAGAATTGAAATCGATGCAGGTTAGCGCCGACACCCTGACCATCGGCGCCGGGGTCACTTATGGCGATGCCCGTGACAAAATCGCCGAACTGTGGCCCGATTTCGGCGAAATGATGCGCCGTATCGGGGCGGTGCAAGTACGCAACGCGGGCACCATCGGCGGCAATGTGGCCAACGGCTCGCCTATCGGTGATACACCACCGGCGCTGATCGTGCTGGGCGCGACTTTGGTGTTGCGTCAGGGCGATACGGAACGGCGGCTGCCGATAGAAGATTTCTTCGTCGATTACGGTAAACAGGACCGTAAACCCGGTGAGTTCCTGAAAGCCATTGAAGTGCCGATAACGGGAAAATCGGGCAATTTCAGGTGCTATAAGATCACCAAAAGATTCGATCAAGACATTTCGGCCATTTGTGGCTGCTTTGACATCCATATTACCGATGGAGTGGTGAGCCGGGCTCGCATCGCTTTTGGCGGCATGGCGGCCATTCCAAAACGGGCTATCGCGGTGGAAAAAACCCTGGTCGGCCAGCCGTGGACGACCGAAACAGTCGATGCCGCCCGATCGGCATTTGACGACGATTTCCAGGCCATCGGCGACATGCGGGCCAGCGCCGATTACCGCATGACCATCGCCAGGAATTTGCTGAAAAAGTATTTCGTCGAAAGCGATACTCCTTTAAGCGACACCCGCCTGGTCGGGCGTGGGGCGACCCTTGCCGGCGGGCGCACGGACAGTTCGATTGTCACCGCCCCTAATTCCACCGACGGCATTGCGGGTGGGGTGCGGCAATCATTACGCCACGATAGTGGTCACAAGCATGTTTCCGGCCAGGCCATCTTCATCGATGATATTGCCACCCCTGTTGGGACCCTGGCGGTCCATATCGCCATGAGCGAAAAGGCCCACGCGAAAATCCTCGAGATGGATTTAAGCGCCGTCAAACAGGCCCCCGGTGTGGTCGCGGTCATCGCGGCGGGCGACATTCCCGGAACCAATGATATCAGCCCGGCCATGGGCGACGACCCGCTGTTCGCCGATGGCCTGGTCGAATACGCCGGCCAGTCACTGTTTGCCGTCGCCGCCGAAAACCTGGATCAGGCCCGAGAAGCATCCGAGCTGGCGATCATTGACTACGACGAATTGCCCGCCATCGTTACCGTCGATCAGGCCATGGCGGCGAATTCCCTGCTCGAACCCCCTTATGTCATGGCCCGGGGCGACGCGGACGGGGCCATCGGCAGTTCCGCCAACGTGCTGGAAGGCCGCATCACCATGGGTGGCCAGGAACATTTTTACCTGGAAGGTCAGGTTTGCCTGGTCGAACCGGGCGAAGACGAAGACGTGATTGTTCACTGTTCGACCCAGCACCCGAGCGAAATCCAGCACACGGTGGCGAAGGTCCTGAATGTCGCCAACCATGCGGTGACCGTGGAAGTGCGGCGCATGGGCGGCGGCTTCGGTGGCAAGGAAAGCAATGGTAATCTACCGGCGGCCAGCGCCGCCATCATCGCCAAAATGACCGGTCGGGCGGCGAAAGTTTGTTACGACCGGGACCAGGACATGATCATCACCGGCAAGCGCCACGATTTCAGGATCGACTACAAAGTCGGATTTGACGACGAGGGCCGGATTCAGGGCATCACGTTTGATCAGGCCGCCCGCTGCGGCATGTCTTATGATTTGTCCGTGCCTATTTGCGACCGGGCCATGTTCCACGCCGACAACGCCTATTATCTGCCCGATGTATTGATCACCTCCTACCGGTGCAAGACCAACACGGTTTCCAACACCGCCTTCCGCGGCTTCGGCGGGCCGCAAGGCATGGTCGGCATCGAACGGGTGATCGACGAAATCGCCCACAGTCTTGGCAAGGATCCGCTGGATGTGCGGGCGGTCAATTATTACGATTCGAAAGACGCCATTGGCGACCGGTCGATCACGCCCTACAACATGACCGTGGAAGACAGTGTGATTGCCGATCTGGTGACCGATTTGCGGCAAACGTCCGACTACGACAAACGGCGGGCGGAAATTCGCCAGTGGAACAAGACCAGCAACACTCTCAAGCGGGGCATCGCCCTGACCCCGGTCAAGTTCGGCATCTCGTTCACCCTGACGTTCCTTAATCAGGCCGGGGCGCTGGTTCACGTCTACAGCGATGGTTCTATCTTGCTAAATCATGGCGGCACGGAAATGGGCCAGGGCCTGTTCACCAAAGTCGCCCAGGTGGTCGCCGAGGCTTTTCAGGTAGATATGGACAAGGTCAAAATCACCGCCACCAACACCGCGAAAGTGCCCAACACCTC
>CBFDVE010000112.1:0-7384 GCA_965613205.1 uncultured Rhodospirillaceae bacterium | reverse complement strand
GATTGGAAGGTGGAAATCCCAAATCTCCGATAACCGCCGCTGCGTCTACCCGGTCCAGTTGCCTGATCGCTCTCTTGAGAACGTTTGGGGGAACTTTCTTGTGATATCCCGTTCTAAATATGGCCTCAGTTAATTTGTCTTTGAAGCTTAAAATCACAAAGAACATCCTTTCAATCAAACCGAATAAATATTCGGTCGAATAGATACATTGGTGTCCTCCGGTGTATATAACTTGTAACAACATTGATTACATTTTGTCAAGCACCTTCACAACGACCTTGATCTTTCTTCCCCAAAGCCCCATTTATCTAGCAACCGAACTCTAACCATCGCGCCAGCGCAAACCAGAAAGCAAACCCATGTTTATTCAGACCGAAGGCACACCAAACCCTTCCACTCTCAAGTTCCTCCCCGGATGTGATGTCATGGGGGCGGCGGGAACGGCTAACTTCACCACGGTGCAAATGGCGGAGCGTTCGCCTTTGGCTGTGCGCCTGTTTGAAACCGATGGTGTCGATGGGGTCTTCCTGGGCGGCGATTTCATTACCGTGACCAAAACCGAAGCCCAGGAGTGGGACACCATGAAGCCGATGATCCTGGGCGCCATCATGGAACATTTCACCGACGGCAAGGCGGTGATTGAAACCGCCGATGACGACGATGATGACGCCGACGACGGCAGCATCGAAGGCCAGATCCGGGAACTGCTCGATACCCGGGTGCGCCCGGCGGTGGCCCAGGATGGCGGCGACATCATTTTTGAGAAATTTGAAAACGGCATTGTTTATCTGCGTATGCAAGGGGCTTGTTCCGGTTGCCCGTCGTCAGCCATGACCCTGAAAAGCGGCGTCGAAAACATGCTCCGGCACTATATTCCGGAAGTTCAGGAAGTCCGGGAAGCATAACCGCCTGACAACAACCTGAAGGGGGACCCGTTTTGTGGATAAACGGGTCACTTTTTTCTGTTTTTTTTGACCTGAAATGAAGAGTCCTTGATTCATAAGGATTTTTTTTAAAGCTGTTGCATCCCTGCATCAGTCGGTTGCCCGTGATCGGTCCCGATTGAATATTAAGCATGGAAATCGGCGGGTGCTCTGATTATGATTCAGGCCTTGGTCGGCCAGGCTCTTCAGGGCAGATTGTATGTGAAGCACACAATATTTTGCGGCGTTATTGATTTTTTTACCTTTATTTAGTATCTTTTGGGATTATTGAAACGGGTGGGACACGGTCGATCAGGTCGCATAGATAAAAATCCGGGACGATTTTGCGCTTCTGATCAACCTTCGTGACAACAAATGAAATTCGAACCTATTGCCTTGAGCCTGATGGGGGCTTTTACGGCGGCCCTTATGGTAACCGCTGGCTTCAATCCGCCTTCGGGCGAGACGGTGTCGCCGCGACCGGCGCAATCACCCATGGCCTTGCAACGGGCCGAACCTTTGCCTCTGCCCGATGGCCGGTCGCCACGCAACGACAAGATTACTGAAAATCAGGACCCGGCGCCGATCACCGGTGTGGATTTCGACATGCCGGAATTTACCGTTGCCTCGGGTGCGGCGGCCATTGGTGGCTCGGCCCGCGCCCTGTCTTCGGCCTTTGTCGCCATGGGCTATCATTTCGATAAAGTGATCACCGGCGAAAAGGCGGTGCCGCGCCTGTTCCTGGTCTCGCTGCCCGAAGATATCGCTAAAGTGCCGGAAAACAAGAAACGCAAGGCGCTGTTTTTCCGCTCGGTGCTGCCCCTGGTGTTGCAGGTTAACGAAGAGATTCTGGCCGACCGCAAACGCCTGTGGAAAATGCGCTTTCGGGTCCGTATCGGCAACAAACCCGGCGCCGCCGATCGTCTGTGGCTGGATGTCATGACCGACCGCTACAAGATCAAGCGGCAAAACCGGATCGCCGATATCGACAACCTGATCGCCCGTGTCGATGTCATTCCACCCTCCCTGGCCCTTGCCCAGGCGGCGGAGGAAAGCGGCTGGGGCACGTCGCGGTATGTGCGCGAAGGTAACGCCATTTTCGGCCAGTGGACCTTCAGCGCCGAAAGCAGTCTGGTGCCGAAAGACCGGGACGCCGGGAAAAAACACCGGGTCAAGGCGTTTGCCACCCTGACCGATTCGGTTCGCGCCTATGCCCGCAACTTAAACACCCACCGGGCTTACCGGGATTTCCGCAAAACCCGCGCCGCAATACGCCGTCAGGGGGCGCCCTTAGATGGCCGCTTGCTGGCCGGCCGCCTGACTAGCTATTCGGAACGGGGTGCGGCTTATGTTGCCAGTCTGCGCGGCCTGATCGATAGCAATAAATTACGGCGCCTGGACAAGGCCCGCCTCGATAACGACAAAGACAGACCGGCGATTTAGGGCGCTTTCGGTTTATTTTTTAGGCTTATTTTTTCAGCTTATTTTTTTACGAAATACTGCTGACCAAACCAGTGCCAGCGGCCCTGGCCTGCGGGCAGGGTGCAGTTAAGGCGGGTGCGGCCCGGCGGCATGGCGGTCTTCATGCGCACTTCGATGCGCACGTCACCGCCGTCTTCACCGCCCAGCCGGGTCACCGAGGTGGCCCCTTCGTGGGACGCAAAGCAGGACAGATTCTGGCCGCTTTTTGACAGACCCCTGACCCCGCCCAGCAAGGTAAAGCCCAGGGCCGGCGGATTTTCATCGCCCGCGTCAATCAGCGGGTCGGCCGGGGTCAAGTCCCCGATCGGCAGGTCGAGCGCATTGGCGGCCAGGCGGAAGCGGTCCACCGCCCCGTATTTTTCATTGAGCGCGAAGCGGGGCAGGTAATACATGTTCGAATACTTTCCCACTACCCCTGAATGTTGGCCGAAACCGGCCTTGAAACCGGCTTCTTCGGCCAGTGTCATGACCGCCAAACCGGCCTCGCCGTAGGGGTAGGCGATCAGTTCGGGAGTGACGCCCAGCTCGGCCCTGAACCGGGCCTTGGATTTTTCCAGATCGCGACGGTTAGCCTGCTCCGTCGATGCCGCCATGTGCAGGTGGCTCGCGCTTTGTGAGCCGATGGTCACGCCCTCTTTCTTGAGCTGACGGATCTGTTGCCAGGTCATATAGCCGCGGGTTTTGCGATCCACCGGGTCGGTGGCGACAAACAGGGTGAGCGGAAAACCGGCCGCCTTGAGCCGGGGCCAGGCCTGGCTGAAAGCCGATAAATAGGCGTCGTCGATGGTGATGCCGATGGCCCGGTCGGGCAGGGCCTCGCCTTTTTGCAGGGCGGCAACAATATCGGCCACGGCCATCACCGTGTAACCGCCCTGTTGCAGTTCGGTTATGTGGGCCTGGAACTGGTCCAGGGTGATCGAGGTCGAAGGATAGTTTCCTTCGCCAAACCGGTGGTACATGAAGATCACGGCAGAATTGGCCGCCAGCGCCGCAGCGGAAAAAATCGTCATTCCCAGTATCAAAAGCAAAACAAATCGCGCCATGATCCATCCTTTCAGGCAAACATTATCGCCCGGCAATCATAAACAGACCCTTACAAACTTTCTCATCACCCCGCCATCATGGCAACAGGTGCATCACAATCCCCGAGAACCGGATAGCGTTTGGCATCGAACATCTGGTAGTGCCACCATTCGTTGATGTAGCAATCCCACCCGGCCGCCGTCATCAGGCCCAACAGGCGGTAGCGGTTTTCCTGGGCATGGGCGGAAATTTGCCTGTTGGCGTGGTGCGACAGGGGGGTGAAAGCATCGAAGCCCGTGCCCATATCCAGTGCCTCGCCGGTGTCGCCGTCGATCAGGGTCAGATCAATGGCGACGCCACGGGAATGGGGCGAGCCCTTGTTGGGATCGGCGAGAAACTCCGGGTCGGGGGTATGATGCCATAATTTCCATTGGGCTTGCGAAGGGCGAAAGGCATCGAACACCAGAAAACGCCAGCCCTGCACGGCGGCCAGATCGATGGCTTTGGCCATCAGCGCTTCGGCGTCTTCGTGCAAATAGGCCGCCGCCCTTTGATAGATCGGAGCGCCGGTGAAATTATCATCGGTGCCATAGGCCAGATATAGATCGATGTTGTGACTTTGGTGGGTCAGTTCAACCAGTCGGGATTTGGTCATCGTTATTTAGTTCTTTGTTGGGACGGGGGTGAAGTATAACCCGGAGGAACAAATTCGAAAGACCAACATGTTAATTCTGGCTATGGACTCAGCGACTATGGGCTGTTCGGTCGCCCTTTGGCGGGACGGCGACATCATCGCCCGGCAATCCCGCGCCATGGCGCGGGGACAGTCGGAAGCCCTGGTGCCGATGATCGACCAGGTGTTGCTGGGGGCCCAAACCTCGGCACTCGATCTCGACCTGATTGCCGTCACCCGTGGCCCCGGCGCCTTTACCGGACTGCGCATCGGCCTGGCCACGGCCCGGGCCATGGCCTTGGCGGCGACTGTGCCGTGCCTGGGTCTGGTGACCACGGAAGTGGTCGCCCGCAATGTCGACCCAAGGCAGATCGGCAACCAGTTGCTGATCGCGCTGGATACCAAGCGGGCCGATTTTTATGTGCAGAAATTTTCGCCCGACCGGCAACCATTGGATCAGGCCCAGGCGTTAACGCCGCACCAACTGGTTGCCTACGCCGGAACGGGACCGCTGGTGGTGGCCGGCGATGCCACCGCGAGCGCGTTGAAAATTCTCACCGACGCCGAAGCGGCGGACGCCTCGCCCCTGCCAGATGCCGCCCGCCTGGCCCAACTGGCCGCCGAGCGGTGGCAGCCGGGGCAACGGCTGGACCCGCCCGAGCCGCTCTACCTGCGACCGGCGGATGCCAAAATACCGGCCCATGGTGGACGGCTGAGGCCTTGAAAATCAGCGCCGTGGGCGGGGCCCATGCCGATGTTATTTCCACTCTGCACGGGCTTTGTTTTGAACACCCCTGGCACCAACAGGCGGTCACCGACCTTCTTGCCATGCCCGGTGCCGTGGCCTTTATCGCCAGCGACAGGGATGATCCCGTCGGTTTCATTATCGCCCGGCTGGCCGCCGATGAAGCGGAAATCATCACCATCGGCACCGTGCCTGCGCACCGCCACACAGGGATCGCCGGGGCCTTGCTTGATTACGTTATCAATGACCTGACGGACAAGGGAGCGGCCCGCCTGTTTCTGGAAGTCGCCGCCGACAATAATAGTGCGCTGAAATTGTACCGCAGCCGGGATTTCGCAACATGCGGCCAACGGCCCGGATACTACCAGCGGCCTGGCGGTGCCATCGATGCCCACATATTGGCGCTAGTTTTTTCTGATCAGCAACCGGAACACCCCGTCGTTGATTGAAGAGCGGTCATCGGCCTCCAGGGACAGTACGGTCAGGCCCATTTCGGTCACTGATCTCGGAACATTGTGCAAAGGCTCGGTGCCTTTCAAGATGACTTCGGCAATGTCGCCGACGGCCATTTTCTCGATCATCAGCTTGGTCCGAACGAACGTCATGGGACAGGTTTCCGGCGTAATGTCCAAGTGATAATCGACATTCATCTGTTCAATTGGACCGCTTTTTATATGGGTTTTATTCATAAGGGTGTCTTGATTGATTGCGATATGGTAATTATATAGTATCGAATTCTTCAAATACCGGGACTATTTTTACGATGACTGATAAACCAAATACAATAGAGCTGCTGGAATTGACCACGGAAATCGTTTCCGCCCATGTCGGTAACAACACGGTTGCCATCGCCGACCTGCCCAGTGTCATCCAGGAAGTCTACAAGACTTTGTCCGTTGTCGGAAGTGAACAGGCCAGCCCGGAACGGCCGCGCCCGGCCGTGCCCATTAAAAAATCCATATTCCCGGATTTTATTGTCTGCCTGGAAGATGGCAAGAGACTGAAAATGCTCAAGCGGCACCTGAAGACCGCTTACAACATGACCCCGGAGGGCTATCGGGAAAGGTGGGGCCTGGCACCGAATTATCCCATGGTCGCGCCCAATTATGCCAAGCACCGTTCTACTCTGGCCAAGAAAATCGGCCTGGGCCGGAAGCCGGGCAAGGGCAAGAAAAAAGCCGGTTAACCGGCCATGGGCAAACCATCGCGCATCGAGCAGTTGTGTATGGACCGGGGCATGAAAATGACCAGCCAGCGCCGGGTCGTGGCCCGGGTGCTGTCGGATTGCGAAGATCATCCCGACGTGGAAGAAGTTTACGAGCGGGCGTCGCGGCTGGATCCGAAAATATCCATCGCCACGGTTTACCGGACCGTTCGCCTGTTCGAAGAAGCCGACATTCTGGACAAGCACGATTTCGGTGATGGCCGCTCCCGCTACGAAGAAATGCCGGATGATCACCACGACCATCTGATCAATATTCAAAACGGCAAGGTCATCGAATTCCACAACGCCGACATCGAGACCCTGCAAAATGCCATCGCCCGCACTCACGGCCTGAGACTGGTCGGCCACCGGCTGGAACTTTACGGCGTCGCCCTTGATCCGGACAAGGACGGCGACTAGCTCAATCCTTGACACCTACTACCGGGGTGCTACCCTTTTCCCTATCCCTACGTGGTGAAATTCAAAAAGGTCCGAACTGGTCGCATGATAAAACGTTTTAGTGTTACGGCCCGGCGTTGGTTTGACCCGTGGCGTAACCACAGGCCCGGCTTCCGGGCTCGCCGCGGCTCAGGCTCAAAGGTCATTTCAGCGTAATGGCCTCGCCCAGGAAACTTCACATCAAAACCTACGGCTGCCAGATGAACGTGTATGACTCGAGCCGCATGGCCGACGTGCTGGCCCCGCTCGGCTATGACAGCGTCGACCAGATGGATGAGGCCGATATGGTGATCCTCAACCCCTGCCATATTCGGGAAAAAGCGGCCGAGAAAGTGTATTCTGAACTGGGCCGCATCAACCTGATCAAGCGCCGCCGGGAAATCGAGGGCAAGCCCATGATCATCGCCGTCGCCGGCTGTGTGGCCCAGGCGGAAGGCGAGGAAATCCTGCGCCGTGCGCCCTATGTGGATATGGTGTTCGGACCCCAGACCTATCATAATCTGCCGAAAATGATTGCCGAGTTGTCCCGTGCCGCCGGGGCCGTGCTGGCAACTGATTTTCCCGCCGAGGCCAAGTTCGATCACCTGCCCCAGGTCTCGGGTAATAGTGCGGGCAATAGTGCGGGCGATGGCGGCCGGGCGGCGTTTCTGACGGTGCAGGAAGGCTGCGACAAATTCTGCGCCTTTTGCGTCGTGCCCTACACCCGGGGCATCGAATATTCGCGGCCCGCCCGCCAGGTCATGGCCGAAGCGAAACGTATGGCCGATCTGGGCGTGTGCGAAATCACCCTGTTGGGCCAGAACGTCAATAATTACCATGGTCAGGTTGAAGATGGACAATGGGGTCTGGGCCGCCTGATCGGCGCCATCGCCACC
>CBFDVE010000111.1:0-7388 GCA_965613205.1 uncultured Rhodospirillaceae bacterium | reverse complement strand
TGACCCCCAGTCTGAAAAAATCCCGGCGTTTCATTTTTTGCCGGTCTCGCGCTCACTTCGAATTTTGCCGGTCATGGCCCGCCGCCGCTGGGTCAGGGCGATAATCACCAGCACCACCAATATCAGCCCTCCGGCAACAACCACCGGTGATACGGGCGACACATCGCCGACCCGCAGGGGGAAATCGATGTTGTAGTCTTCACCGCCATCGCTGAATTGGGCGGAAACAATGTAGTTACCGGCATGGGAAAACTGGAATGACTGGCGATAGACCATGTTATCATCCAGCGGCTGGGTGCCGATGGATTTCGGATGGGCGTTTTGAAACATCGGCACCATGACATCGTCGCGAACGGTAAACTTGACCTTGCCGTCAAAAGTATCGCCACTTTCTATATTCTTTACATACAGGCTGATACGGCCCGGTGTGCCCGGCTGCGGGAAGGCCGGAAAGATCATATAGGTGACCGTAAAATCGCCAACCAGCCATTCAAATTGCTGGGTCGAGGGGGTGTTGGAATCTTCGTTCAGGCTGTAGGCTGATCGGCCCAGGACATGACGGGCATCGGCGACGTTGACAAAAAGAGTGCTCAGCAGCAACAATCCTGAGAGAAATTTCAGCATTTTCAGGCGGTTCCCTGGGTCTGAATTGTTGGCGTCCGTTGCACGATCCAGATTGGTTTCGATGGATGCGGGCAGACTTCGACGCAGATACCGCAGCCGACACAACCGTCCATGATATAGGGCCGGTACTGGTTCCACATTTTAAACCCAATAGCCTTGGTACCAAGAGGGCAGATGCCGACACAAGCCCCGCAAATGCCCTGATCGACCCAGGGATAACAGGCGGTTTCATCAATCTGGGCCAGGCCCATGTCGATGTCTTTTCTGGCGACCACGGTCAGGGCTTCGGTCGGGCACACTTCCATGCATTTGTTGCACAGGATACAGCCTTTCCTGACCGGATTGATAAACGGCGTGTTGACCTTGTCGCCACCATCACGGGTGTGAAAATCAATGCTGCGGGGCGGGCAGATTTCGCCGCACATGCCGCAACCGATACAGGCGCTGACGAAGGCGGCATCATCTTTCAGCGCCCCTGGCGGACGCATATAATTGCGCAAGGGTCGCGGCTCGCCCGCCGGAGCCAATAGACGCGATAACCCATAAGGCAGGCCCGCCACCGCCACGACGGCACCGCCCAGGGCCAAATCCTGAATGACAGTGCGCCGCTTCATGGCTTGAAATGCCGACCCAGATGACCAGGACCCTGGGCAGCCACATCGGTCGGCCTGAGGGTGAAGGTCAGGGCTTCGGTCGGGCAGATGGCCATGCAGGCGGTGCAGTTGTTGCATTCCTGACCGAAGTTGTCGCGTAAGGGATCAAGACCAAATTCGCACACCACA
Organism: uncultured Rhodospirillaceae bacterium; assembly: GCA_965613205.1. Taxonomy (GTDB): domain Bacteria; phylum Pseudomonadota; class Alphaproteobacteria; order Rhodospirillales; family JABHCV01; genus CAZZKE01. Next base: position 5,982 of record CBFDVE010000111.1, on the reverse strand, counting down.
TTGCACTTGGTGCAATCGATACAGTTTTCGACAATGCGCTTGATGCGAACCAGCCGGTACCGGCCGAGCAATGAATACAAGGCCCCGCCGGGACACAGGTAACGGCAAAAACCGCGCCGCGCCACAATCAGATCAAACAACAGGGTGATGGCGAAAAACACCGATCCGGCCCCGAACCCGCCCAGCGCCACGGCGTAGTACAGTTCCCGGCCAATAATGGCGGGCGGGTATACGGCGGCGATAAAAACCGCGCCCGTAATAGCCGAAATGACCAACCCCAAAACCAGCACCCCATATTTGAGCCGCTTGTCAAACTGCTGATTACCGGTTTTGATGTCGGCCCAGCGCAGCCAGGCGGCAAAGTTGGAATTGAGTTCGTAGAGGAACGTGGCCGGGCAAATCCAGCCGCAGAAGAAACGCCCGAAAACAATCGTCAGGACAACCGGAACAAGGGCCGTCAGCAAAAACGACACGTTTACGGTCAGGCCCGCCGACATCTGTCCAAGTGCGGCCAGGGGATCCGACAGTTGCCAGCCCCAGAAAGTACCTGACCAGGTCGTCCCCTTGACCGCGTCAAGCTGCCGGGCCGGGTCGCTGACGAAGGGATCGGTCAGCGCTTCCATGACATCGTAAAGCCGCTGTTCCGACGGGGCCAGCAAGTCATAGGCGTAGGCGGTGACGTAGTTTTGATACACATGAATAAACGGCAGCAGCACCAGCATGGCGAAGATGACGCTCAGAACAACCCAGCGCAGCTTGTTCAGGTGTCGCCACAGGACGAACGGTTTTTCTAAAGAGGTGGGCGGCATTGTTTCTTAAGCGTTGACGGGGAAGATACGGATGGCCTGGGGCATCTGGATACAGGACCGTTCGCACAGGCCACAGCCGATACACTTATCGGTTACGTGGGGTTGTTCCAGCATGGCCACATAAATCGCCACATCGGCCAACGGGCAAGCCCGGTAACAGATGCCGCAGGTCTTGCCCTGAAACGACAAACACAGGGTTTCATCGACCCTGGCGAGGCCCATTTTGACTCCGGCCAAGATCGCGTTCATTTCCCGTTTGACCGGTTGAATGGCCCCGGTCGGGCACACTTCGCCGCATTTCATGCACAGGATACAGCCCTTTTTCCGAGGGATGATGTAGGGCGTATCCATGGACGAGAGCCCGTTTTGCAGACCGAAATACCGGAGTGTCCGGTTCGGGCAAATTTCGCCGCACTGGCCGCAATGAATGCAGGCGGCGACGAAATCCTTTTCGGGCAAGGCACCGGGCGGGCGCAAAAAACGCAGGCTGGGCCGGTTCAGCGCCGCCCGGGCCGCGACAGGCATCAGGCTTCCGGTGACGGAAATCCCGATGCCTTTAAGAAACTTTCTTCGATCCATTCTCTCACCCGCTAAATTTTCTCGATCCGGCAGGCACCCTTCTTGAAATCGACCTGCCCGGAAACCGGATCCCAGACCCGGCTGGTCGTCGCGTTGGCCAGCCACTTGTTCTTTTTTGGGTCCGCACTATCGGCAACCGACAAGTTCCACGGTCCGAACATAAAGCCCCTGGGCACCCCGTTGCGGGCCGGTTTGACCAGCGAATTGGCACCGATCTGGGCACGCGCTTCCAGGGACCCGCGCCGGGTGCGGACCCGCACCTTGTCGCCATCCCTAATGCCCAGATCAAGGGCATCATCGGGATGCATTTCGACATACATTTCCGGCACCAGCCGCCGGGTGGTCGGGCTGCGGAGGGATTTTGCAGTGTGGAAATGTTCATACACGACGCCGAGGGCAAACCAGTACGGATACTTGTCGTCGGGCACGTCCTGCCACTTCTTGCCGCGATGTTCTTCGTCGGGCATGTCCGGGGTCAGGCCCGTGTCGCGGGCCTGCTTGAGCAGATCAATGTGATCGATGGTGTGGAGATTTTCCTCGCCCTTGGCCCCGAACCGCATTAACTCCCTGGTCAATTCTGCCCGCTTGGTATAATCCTGCTGGCACAATTTCATGTGCACCTTGCCGTCCTTGGTACGGAAGTAGCCATAGGGTCTGCTTTCCCAGCCTTCCTGAAGCATAAAGCGCCGTTTGGTACCGCCCTTCTGGGCGATTTCGTAGGTCGGGGCGGGCCATTGAATACCGCGCAGTTCCTCGATCTGGTCATAGGGCGAGATCTTGTCCAGTTTTTCCACTTCCAGTATACCGGTCAGGTCGGTGTCGGTATTTTCCGAGGCTTTAATGATATCCCTGAAAATCTCCTGGGCATCATAGAAGCCGTCTTCCTTGCGCTCGTAGGGCAGGGATTTCGCCATATCCAGGCCGAGCAGCGTGCCGATGCTCTTGGCCTTGTCAATGACCATGTCCATATCGGGTCGGCAGCCCTGGGGTGGCTCGGCCGCCTTGCGACAGATATTCAGGCGTCGTTCAGAGGAAATATAAAGGCCTTCCACTTCGCCCCAGGTGGCGGCCGGGAAAATAACGTCCGCGTACAGGTTGTTGGGTGCATGGCGGTAAATTTCCTGGATCACATTGAAGGTCTTGTTGAGGGCCGGTCGCACCAGATTATGGGTATCGGGCAAATCGATATGGGTGGCATAGACGAAGAAGAAGGCTTTGACATCACCCTTCTGCGCCCGTTCCATCATGCCGATCGCATAGCCCGGATTTTTCGAATTCATGGCCGTGATCAGGTTCTTTTCCGGCACCCCCCAGGCTTTCGCCATTTTCAGCCGGTGCTTGGCGTTTTTCAGGGATTCGTTGAACGGCAACCGACCGGTCAGGCCGCCGGTGAAGCGTTCGCCCATGGCGTTGGGTTGGCCGGTCATGGAAAACGGGCCGCAGCCGGGCTTGGCCAGGTTGCCGGTCAGGGTCAGCAAATTGATGATCGAAATAACGTTATGCTGGCCGTGCACATGCTGGTTATAGCCAATGCCCCACATAATGATAACACCGCCGTAACCGCCTTTCTGGGAACCCTTGGAGCGGGCCAGCCGCTTGCGGGTGGCATCGGCGAACATACCGGCGACGCGGCGGATCAGGGCCGGCGAGACATCGTGATTTTTACCCCCCATGCGATCCTGAACCTGTTCCGGGCTGTAGTCCTTGGACACCACATCGACGTAGTTTTTCCAGCCGGTAACGTGTGCCTTGAGAAAATCCCAATCGATCACATCGTCATGGTCTTTCAGCAGAACATGGGCGATGGAATTGAGAAAACTGATATCGCCATTCAAAATCGGCACATGAACCGAATTGTCCGGATTGATGTCTTCGTACCCCATCACCGTGCCGGTACGGCGAGGATCGACGACCACTGTGGGAATGTCTTTTTTCTTCTTGTAGTCGGCGGCGCGCCAGAAAATGATCGGATGGCTTTCCCGGGCGTTGTGGCCGAAGTGCATGATCATGTCGCAAATTTCGATATCTTCATAGGCCAGGGGTGGTGTGTCAGAGCCCAGCGTGGCGAAGTATCCCGTCACCGCCGATGTCATGCACATGCGGGCGTTGGCTTCGATGGTGTTGGAGCTCAGAACCCCTTTCATGAACAGGTTTTCCAGGTACTGCCCTTCCACGGTCAATTGTCCTGATCCATACAGGCCGATGGAATTGCCGCCGTACTTTTTGGCCAGGAAGACGATCTTTTGATCGACCAGTTCGGAAGCTTCTTCGTAGGACACCCGGACGAAATATTCTTCGTCGAACGAGCCCTTGGTTTTCGAAATATATTCCATGTCGCCATGATTGGGTTTCTGCCATTCCTCCCACACGTCCTTGCGCACGTAGGTGTCCCCTTCCATGCGGTCCACGTATATGGGTTCGGCTGCGGTCAGGCCTTTGATGCATTGCAGGCCGAAGTTGGTGGGGTGATCCTTGTCGGGGCGCATGGAAACGATCTTGCCGTTTTCGGCCTGAATGATGGTACCGCAGCCGACCCCGCAATAGGGGCACTGGGCGATCGCCGTTGTCCGGTTGGCTTCCGAGTCCTGGGCATAGGCGGACGAGGCGATTTCCAGTTCCGGGTTGGTGCCAACCATATATCCCGCCGCCCCGGCGGCCCCGGTGATGAAGGCGCTGCTTTTGAGAAAATTGCGGCGGCTAAACTTGTTTTTGATGCGTTGCATAAGATGTCACCTTTGTAATATTCCGGGTTATTTTTTCGCCAGCGTGCGCAAATACACGATGATGTCGTCAATTTCCTGGTCGGCCAGATTGGCCAAGGCGGCGGGGCCTTTAAAGCCCCGCATACGGGTGTTTGACCGGCCCGAACGAATGGTTTCGCGAATAAAGCCATCCGAGGCCTTGTCCAGGAAACCGGGCAGGCCAATGGCCGTACCGGTGCCGCCGGCTTCATAGCCATCGCCATCCAGGCCATGACAGGTGGAACAGATATTTTTGTACCACTGCTCGCCCAGACGCGGGTCGCCACGGGCATCGGACTCGGCATTGACTTTGACCGAAATGTTGGGGCCTTTGGCGTGCGAGCGCAAAAAAGAGACAATGGCGCGGACCCTGGTTCGTCCCAGATGAGCGAATGGCGGCATCCCGGTATCTTCGCGGCCATCGCGAACGGTTGCCTCCAGGAATTTATCCGATGAAATGCTCAACAACTCGGGATTTATCAGCGACGGCGCCTCGCCAGGCTTGCCAATGGCATCGGCCTGGTGACAGATTTGACAATTTTCGACGAACAGGCCTCGGCCCTTCTTGACCGTCTCCTGGGCCTGGGCGGTGCCTGCCGCGAGCAGCAATGCCATAGCCGCAAGGGTCACCTTCGGTCGCTTTTGATGAAACATCACACACTCCCTGGATTATCGATATTTCGTTGATACGAAGCTTCTCCGTCACAGTCGTTGATCTATATCAAGTTTACCAGTCCGGCGTTATCACCAGCCATCCTCAGATTTTGCCCCGGCTATTTTTTCGTGGCACAGGCGGCATTCGATTTTTTCTTTTTCCATGCGGTCGTGAAGTTTGTCCATAACAAGTCTGTCATCGTACCCTTTGGGCAATTTGTGAGCAATCCCCTGATGGCATTGGATGCAGGTCATATCCCAGCGTTCTCCCAGGCCGTGCAGTATAGTCGCCCGGTTAGTCTGCGCCTTGGGGTCCATAGAGTCCATAGCATGACAGTTGCGGCATTCCCGGCTGTCCGTTTCTTCCATGCCCTGCCAAACGTGGCGGGCCAGGCTGAGCCTCTTGCTTTCAAATTTGTCCCGGCTGTCGATGGTGCCCCTGATCCATTGGAACAGCTCGTTGGTGGCGGCGATCTTGCGGGCGACCTTGTGGGTCCAGTCGCGGGGCACATGGCAGTCGGGGCACGAGGCGCGCACACCGGTGCGATTGGAGTAGTGAACCGTTGTCTTGTATTCGGTGTAGAGAAACTTTCTCATTTCATGGCATGAAATACAGAATTTTTCCGTATTGGTCAGTTCCAGACTCCAGTTGAACCCACCCCAGACGACAATGCCGACCATGAACATGGCGGCGAGACCGAGCACCGGATAGCGAAACACCATCCGGTAAAACCGCTGCCAATTTTCCGAACGTCCGGCCCCCATGGCCTGACGCCGTTCCGATTTCTGTTGTTCCGTAGTCAATTGGCTTCTCCTGAATACCATATTCTTCTTAGGGCTATTGTGGAGAAATATCCACTCCCGTTTTCAGCCCGGGCCTACATAATACGAACTTGAAGCCATGGCATTTGACAGTCGCAAAGCAATCATATGCCATATCATGATCCGCGTGACGTAATATTAGAGTCTTCGAAGTATTTGCAGGGCATCAATTAGGATATCAGTCTAAAATTCCGTGAACATTTGGGAAACCGCCGTGGATGATGTGGATTTGAAGATTCTTCGGGTGCTGCAGAAAGAGCCGACTCTGACCATCACCGAGATCGGTGAACGGGTCGGGTTAAGCCATACGCCGTGCTAGAGCATTTCCGGGATATTATGAACCATTCTGACCCTGTTATTTTGTTTCGTGACGAGGA
>CBFDVE010000110.1:0-7436 GCA_965613205.1 uncultured Rhodospirillaceae bacterium | reverse complement strand
GCGACCAGGGCTTGCTTATATCAGGCGATTATTATCGTCACCTGGGCGGCTTTCACCCCCTGCCGATCATGGAAGATGTCGACCTGGTTCGGCGCATCGGCAAGGCCGACCTGACCGTGCTCGATGCCCTGGCCCTGACTTCTGCCGGGCGCTATCGCCGCGGCGGCTACATTCTGCGGCCCCTGCGCAACCTGGCGTGTCTGGCGCTCTTTTTCTTAGGCGCACCGCCCCGGCTGATTGACCGGCTGTACCGATGAGCGCTTCCCGTCATGTCATTGTCTTTGCCAAAAAGCCACAACTGGGCCGGGTCAAAACCCGGCTGGCCGCTCACATCGGCGAGCCACAGGCCCTGGAATTTTATCGCCGGACACTTCTGACGCTGCTGGCCCGGCTTTCTTCGGGTGGCGATTGGCGCTGCTGGATATCGCTCACTCCGGACACCGCCGTCACCGAGCCGCCCTTCTGGCCGGCCGAATTCGAACCCCTGCCCCAGGGCGATGGCGACCTGGGCCGACGCATGGCCCGATCAATCGAGGCCCTGCCAGGTGGTCCTGTCCTGCTGGTCGGGGCCGATATTCCGGCCCTTCAAAACCATCATCTTGAAGCCGGATTCGAGGCCCTGGAAAACCATGACACCGTGTTCGGCCCGGCCGCCGATGGCGGCTACTGGCTGGTCGGCAGCAACCGCACATTTGCCACGGCGGACCTGTTTGAAAACGTCCGCTGGTCAACGGATCGGGCCCTGGCCGACACCCTGGCGAACGTTAACACTTTGGGAAAAACGGCGGCCCGGTTGGCAACCCTGGAAGATATCGACGACGACAAGGCCTACCAAAAATGGCTTACAAATGCTCTTTCAGGCGCGGCATAAGTTCGACGAAATTGCATGGCTTGTAGCGGGCGTCCAACTGGTGGACCAGAATATCATCCCAGGCGTCCTTGCAGGCACCGGGCGATCCGGGCAGGGCAAACAGGTAGGTGCCATAGGCCAGCCCGGCCATGGCGCGGGACTGAATGGTCGAGGTTGAAATTTTCTGGTAGCTGATCCAGCGGAACAGTTCGCCGAAGCCCGGTATGTCTTTTTCGATCACCTGGGCGAAGGCTTCCGGGGTGACATCCCGGCCGGTTAATCCGGTACCGCCGGTGGCGATCACCACGTCGATTTTATCGTCGCCGATCCAGCCTTTGAGCTGTTCCACGATTTTCGGCACTTCATCAATGACAATGGCCCGGTCGGCCAGGGTATGCCCGGCACCGGTCAGGCGATCGACCAATAACTGGCCCGATTTATCATCTTCCAGAGTGCGGGTATCGGATACGGTCATGACCGCGATGTTAACGGGCAGAAAGTCTCGCGATCCATCTATCTTCGACATTTTCGGCTACCTGTTGTGGTTGGTTATCAAGGGCCACGTAAACCGGCCATTTGCCCGCTGCGATGGCGTCGAGCGATGGCGCCGGCTGGCCCAACCGGTCGCGGTAGATCCACAGGTTGGCCAGTACCCGTTCGATGAAGATGCGGGTTTCCTGTGACGGCAGGCTTTCGATGAAAAACAGCGGATCATTCAGGCTGTCCGTGTTGCGCCGCCACTTGTTTAAATTGCCGGGGCCGCCGTTCCAGGCCGCCGCCAGTAGAAACAGATCACCCTTGATCTTGCCGTCTTTAAGCAGGATTTCGATATATTTCTGACCCAGATTCAAATTGACCGCCGGATCGAACAGGGTGTTGCGGGTTGCTCTTCCCCGGTGAAAGCGACGGTCGCGGGCGACAAAACTGGCCGTGCGCGGCATCAATTGCATCAGGCCCCGCGCCCCGGCCCAGCTTTTTGCCTTCGGATTAAAGCCTGATTCCTGCCGGATCAGGGCAAACACCAGGGCCTTGTCGACCCGGTAACCCCCCGTTGGTTGCCAATTGCCAAGGGGGTAAGCGGCGCCGTCGAAACCGCCGCCGCCGGGATAAAGCATGCCATTCAGGCGCACCGCCAGGGCCGGCATGTTGGCGGTTCCGGCCAGTCCCAGAATATCCCGTGCCAGTTCCGGCCCGGACCGCCCGGCCAGGCCGCGTAAATCCCGTTCGGCCCGGCGCTGTTCGCCGACCTGAGTTAAGGCCAGGGCCCGCCGACCGGTCGGCGAGGCCAGCAAGTTGGCATACGTAGCGTGTTGAGTAGGGGGAATCTGCCAATCGAACTTATTAGCGATGCCCAGCATATTGCGCGCCAGCAAACCATAGAATGTGCGCGGATAGGCCGCCGCCCGGCCCAGCAACGGATTGACGAGTTGAGGGTGGCCGCTGATCAAATGAGCGCGGGCGGCCCAGAACGCCGCCGCCGAGGTGATCCAGCCAGAGGCCCCCTTGACGGTCGAGGCGGCCTCGAAATAACGCGCCGCATCGACCCGGTTGCCAAGCCGCCACGACGCCAGGCCTGCGGTCCAGTTGGCTTCGGGCAACCATTTGCCGGACCGGGTCGCCGCCTGGCTGGCCCACATGACGGCCCATTGATCGCGACCAGCGGCGAAATAACCGGCGGCCAGGCGGGCCTTGGCCTGGTCCACCTCGAAATTCGAAAACAACCGACGCAATTGTTTGCTGGCCAGCAAATTCTTCGCCGCCTTGGTCCAGCCGCTCCGCAACAGGCTGCGAATTTTGCGCTTTAACGCCCATCTTTGCCGACGATCGGCACGGGACAGTTTTTTAGCCCCAGGCAACTTGATGCCAACCACATCATGGCTGGTGCCACCCAGATATCCCTTCAGCGGTCTGGCCGGGGCTTTCCAGTTGGCCGGTCGGCGCCTGAGCGCCAGTTTATACAGGCGCGGGGCATCTGGATGGTCGGCGTATTGACCCAGCCAGGCCTTGAGTTCCTTGTATTTGGAGCGGTACCTGGTCGGGTGCAGATAGCGCTGGGCCAACACATGGCCCATTAAAATGGGATCGGACAGGCGGGCGATCAACCGGTCGGCCTTTTTCCAGTCGCCCCGTTCCTGGACATCGAATATGTCCCGGTACAGCGCCACATCACCCTCGCCGAGCGGATTGGGAATGGCGTCCGCCGGGGCGGGTGGGCGCGGAGCGGCCATGGCGGCGATCTTGCCGGTGGTCGCCTCGACCGCCAGGACCGGGACTTGACCGGCTGATATGAGCAGCGCCAGCAGCGGCAAAAAAGCCGCCAGCATTATTCCAGGGTATCGCCCGACACCGCTTGATTTGACCATTTAGGCTTCTCGACCGTTTGCCGGAACAGGATTTTCCAACGCGCACCCCTTATAAAGCATCGTCGATTCGACAGCAACCGTAGCCTGTTCGATCCAGGCCATAGACAGTACTATTTATGAGTCCATGACCTAAAACTCTTAAGGTACCGTTCAGGTTATTAATGTATTCTATTGCTGGTTCGTTATATATCGGCTGGAATATCTGCTATACTGCAAGTGACGCGGAATAATCCGTGTTGTTGAAATTGTAATCGATTCGTAGAGGCGGGGGCTTTGGAATTGAGATGACGCAGAGCACTTTGGAAACCATTGTTCCCGCAGCGGACAGTTCGGATTCTTATAATTTTGCCGCGACTTTCGAAAAAATGAAATCTTCGGATTTTCAATTGATTTTCGAACGCGGCGAGCGCATGTCTTTTGTCCGCAATGCCTTGATTCTAGGCCAGGACCAGCCCAACGAAGCCATTTACATCGTCACCCAGGGTGCCGTTCGTATCGAACGCCACAGCGGGGATTCCGTGACCGAACTGGCCAAACTTGGGCCCTGGTCTGTGTTCGGCGAAATGTCCTATCTGGACAATCATTTGGTCAGCGCCGACGTTGTCGCCGATGATTTTGTCACCCTGATACGCATAGATGGGGCGGACCTGGACAATTTCATTTCCCAGGAACCGGGATTCGGCCACAGATTCTTCCAGTCGCTGGCGATTACCATTTCCCGCAGATTGCGTTCCACCAGTTCTTACGTGTGAACGAGAAATTGCTGCAAGACAGCGGAAATCCCTCCTTTTCCTGACTAAAATCAGACGCTAGATTAATCGTGAAAGACCTTGGAAAGACCTTAAATTTAAGGTTCGCGACAGGTTGTTTTCGCTACAAATCACAGGATTGGAAATCAATGTCGATAATGGAATATATGAAAAAGCCATTGGCCCTTGTCTTGCCGGTCTTCTTGGTCATCATCTTGATCGGCGGTTGCGCGAAAATCGACGCGCTAAAATCGCCAGAACTGGTGCTGCCTCCGGCTGCTATTCCCGATTATGCTGTCGGCGAACGCTACGACTACGACAATGGCCGCAGCGAAATAGTCATCGCCAGGGAAGGCAAGATTCTAACCTGGCGCACTAATAATGGCGTCGTGCGCAAAACCTACCGCAATTTCATGGTCCCCTACTTAAGCTGGCAAACGGCGACCCGGCGAGGGGATTCCATAACCAATGCGGCACCGGAAATGCTGTGGCCTTTGCAGGTTGGCAACGCCAAAAGCTTCAATTTTACCCGCACGGCGGCAGATAACGATGGCGGCAACCCCCGCGAGTACAAACAAAACTGGAAATGTTCAGTCGCAAAAACAGAAATTATTCGCATCGCCCTGGGATCGTACGACACGTTTAAAATTGTTTGCCATCGCTACAAGGGGAAAACCTGGCGACAAACCCGGACTTTCAATTATGCGCCGCTGATCGGTCACTACATCCTGCGCCGGGACAGCTATCTTTCCGGCCCATCGGACCGCCGCGAACTGGTCTCGTACGGGTTTAGTTCATCGGTCTTTTCGACGCCCGAGCAGCAGCATTTGACCCAAACTGTTCAGCAAATGCTGAGCGATAATTCGAACGGTGAAGTTACCTATTGGCGCAGCGCCAATGGCGGCACCAGCATCGGCCTGACCCCGTTGAGCCGTGAGACAAATTCCAAGGGGCTTACCTGCCGCAGTTACAAAGGCGTGTTCAGCAACAACCAACGCATCAGAACAAACCGACGATACGCCTGCCAACGAGCCGATGGTGTGTGGATTCATTCATTAATCGACCTAAAAAAATAAACGAAAATATCCAGCAGAGAGGTAACCGGTTTCTGCAATAAGGAGTTAGTCATGAAAGAACTGAAAAACGACATCATCGACCTGAAAACAAGGCGGAAAATCTCCACCCGGCGTGATGTCCTGGTCAAACTTGGGCTGGCCACACTGGCGGCCTATGCGACGCCGGTTCTATTGAAATTGAATTCATCTTCGGCTGCTTCCGGCGGCGGAAACGGTGGTGGCGAAGGCGGTTCTGGCGGCGGCGGCGCTTGGCGGGTTGCGGGCTCGGCGAGGCCGGGGACTGCGACACCGGGTTTCCATTCCGGGCGGCGCGATTACGGTGATCGACGACAGCTACAACGCTTCTCCGGCTTCCATGAAGGCGGCATTCGAGGTTCTGGCGCGAAGCATTCCAGGCCTCGGCGGGCGGCGGATCGCGGTTCTTGGCGAGATGCTGGAACTGGGCGTCGGTTCGGCCGCCGCTCATGCTTCACTGGCGGAGCCTTTAAGCGATTTTTCCATCGATCTGGTTTTCACCACCGGTCCCGAAATGGCCCACTTGGCGAAAGCAATTCCCGAAAGCCGGCAAGGCGGCCACGGGGCGGATTCGCAAGCTACGGCAAAAGTGGTCGCGGCCTTGGTGCGGCCGGGCGACGTGGTGACGGTCAAGGGCTCGGCGGCCGGGCGCATGGGCGTGGTGGTGGCGGCGTTGCTCGAACTGGGCCAACTTGGCTTGGGGGGAGAGGCCTAGATGCTCTATCACCTTCTATATCCCCTGGCCGACCGGATCGGCTTCTTCAACATCTTTCGCTATCTCACGTTTCGCACCGGCGGCGCGATGATTACGGCGCTGATCGTCAGCTTCATCATCGGCCCTTATCTGATCAGCCATCTGAAGAGCAAACAGAACGGCGGCCAGCCCATCCGCGAAGACGGACCGGAAACGCACATCCTGACCAAGCAGGGAACGCCGACCATGGGCGGCTTACTTATTCTGATCGCGCTTAGCGTTTCCACGGTGCTTTGGGCGGATCTCAAAAACGGTTTCGTCTGGGTGGCGCTGGGTGTCACCATCGCCTTCGGCGCTATCGGCTTTCTCGACGATTATATGAAGATCACCCGCCGCCAAAGCCGGGGGTTGCCGGGGAAGCTGAAACTGGTTCTTGAGGCTGTTATCGCGACGGCGGCGGTGATTTGGGTGATGAAGATCATGCCCGGCGATCTCGCCACCATTATGGCGGTGCCTTTTTTCAAGAATCTTTTAGTCGATCTCGGCTGGTTTTTCATCGCTTTCGCGGTGCTGGTCATTGTCGGCGCGTCAAACGCCGTCAACCTGACCGACGGTCTGGACGGGCTGGCCATCGTGCCGGTGATTATCGCCGCCGGGGTCTTCGCGCTGATCGCCTACGTGGTCGGCAACAAGGTCTTTGCCGCTTATCTGCAACTCAGCTACGTTCCCGGCGCCGGTGAGCTAAGCGTTTTCGCGGGCGCATTGATCGGCGGCGGCCTGGGCTTTCTGTGGTTTAACGCCCCACCGGCCAAGGTCTTCATGGGCGACACCGGGTCGCTTTCGCTGGGCGGCGCCCTGGGCGTGGTCAGCGTGATTACCAAGCACGAACTGGTGCTGGCCATCGTCGGCGGCCTGTTCGTCCTCGAAACCGTTTCGGTGATCGTCCAGGTGGCTTCCTACAAGCTCACCGGCAAGCGGGTTTTCCGGATGGCGCCGTTGCATCATCATTTCGAACAAAAAGGCTGGGCGGAGCCGACCATCGTGATCCGTTTCTGGATCATCGCCACCATTCTGGCGCTGGTCGGCCTTTCAACCCTGAAGCTGAGGTGATCGAAATGGCTTTTTTGGAAAACCAGCCGGTGGCGGTCTTCGGCCTCGGTCGTTCCGGTATCGCCGCCGCCTTGGCCCTTCAGGCCGGAGGGGCGGCGGTCGCGGCCTGGGACGACGACGACGACGCCCGGGCGCGGGCCGGTGAGCGTGGGATCAGGCTGCATGATTTATATGCCTGCGACTGGCATCGCCAGGCGGCTCTTATCCTCGCCCCGGGCATCCCTCTCGATCATCCAAGGCCCCATGCAATCGTCTCACTGGCCCGCCGCGCCGGTTGCGAGGTCATCGGCGACGTCGAGCTTCTAGGCCGGGCCAGGCCCGAAGCCTCCTATATCGGCATCACCGGCACCAACGGCAAGTCCACCACCACGGCGCTCATCGGTCATATATTCAAGGCCGCCGGGGTGAAGGCGGAAGTCGGCGGCAATATCGGAACCCCGGTTCTCGATCTGCAACCTCTGAACGCCGACGGCGTTTACGTTCTGGAAATGTCGTCTTACCAGTTGGACCTTGCCCGCTCCGTCACTTTCGACGTGGCGGTGCTGCTTAACATTTCCGCCGATCATCTGGACCGTCACG
>CBFDVE010000109.1:0-7453 GCA_965613205.1 uncultured Rhodospirillaceae bacterium | reverse complement strand
AGCATTATCCCCATGCTCTTTGGCGAAGGCGTGGTGCTGCGTGTACTCAACAAAACCGCAGTCCTCATGGGGCTCAAGGATATGGGTATGCCAGCTGATGTCATGGGTCGTTGGGATGCAATGATCGCTCGGCCCTACGGCATCCTGCTTGTTACAGGGCCAACCGGCTCGGGTAAATCGACCATGGTCAGAAGCCTGTCGCGGCTGGTCGAACCGACGGCGGGGCAGGTCATTCTTGATGGTCAGAACCTGCTCGAAGCCTCCAATCGCGAGCTGATCCATATCCGCCGCCACAAAATGGGCATGGTGTTCCAGAATTTCGGCCTGTTGCCCCATCTGACCGTCATCGAAAACATCGCCTTTCCCCTGAAACTACAGGGTATTGCCCCGGCCGAACGACGCTCAAGGGCGCAAAAAGTGATCGAGCTGGTCGGCCTTGAAGGCCGCGAAAGCAGTCACCCCAATCAACTGTCGGGGGGCCAGCAACAGCGGGTCGGGATCGCCCGGTCGTTGGCGGTGGAACCGGAATTCTGGTTTCTCGATGAACCTTTTTCCGCCCTCGATCCGCTGATCCGGCGGCAAATGCAGGATGAATTTCTGCGCATTCAGCAAATGCTGCACAAATCCATTGTCTTCATCACCCACGATTTCCTGGAGGCCCTGCGCATCGCCGACCGGATGGCGATCATGCGCGACGGGGCGATTGTGCAAATGGGCACGCCCGATGAACTGGTGCTCAACCCGGCCGATTCCTATGTCGCCGATTTCACCAGCGATGTGCCCTGGATCAGGGTGTTAAAAGCGTCCGATATTGTTGACCCGACCAGTGCCCCTGGCGGTGATTTGCCGACTGTCAATGGTGACACAACGCTCGAAAACATACTTTCGGTTGTCAGCCGCAGCGATGACGGCGTCCGGGTCATCTCGCCAGCCGATGGCGCTACTCTCGGCGTGGTCACCCAGAAAGGCCTGATCGAGGCCCTGGCCAGGGGAGTTGAAAACCAGCAGGGGAAGGTCCTGGGTGGTCCGTCATGAATAGGTCCGTGGACCGGTCGGCCCTGATCTGGGCCGGTCTGATTTTGTTTATGATCGCCAGCGTCTATTTAAGCCGCGACATGGCCTGGCTGAAAACCTATCCCCATGCCCTGATGGTGCCCGTTGCCCCGGTCATGAACCAGGGCATGGTCGCGCTTGTCGATGCCTTCGGGTCGGTATTTCTGGCCATCTCCGGTTTGTTGACCTGGCCGTTCGGCTGGATCCAGCAATTGCTCCACTGGCTGCCGTGGCCGGTGACCATGGCCCTGGTGGCCATCGTCGCCCATGCCGCCCAGGGCTACAAACTGGTCGCCTTTGCCGTCCTGTCGATGTTTTACATGCTGGTTACCGGCTACTGGTTTCAGAGCATGAACTCGCTCACCCTGGTCGCCATTTCAGTGCCCATGGCGATTGCCGTCGGCTTCGCAATAGGCGTCTGGGGGTTTTCATCCCGGCGCGCCGAACGGGTGATCATGCCGAGCCTGGACCTGCTGCAAACCGTGCCGGCGTTCGCCTACCTGATCCCCATATTGTTATTGTTCGGCTTCGGCCCGGTGGTCGGGTTAATCGCCAGTTTGCTGTTTTCGTTTCCGCCCATGGTGCGCAATACGATCCTGGGTCTGCGCGGCGTGTCGCCTGAAATCGTCGAATCCGGCCTGATGTCGGGGGCGACACGGCGGCAATTGTTCTGGCAGGTGCGATTGCCCTCGGCCAGGCGGCAGATCTTGCTGGGGGTCAATCAGGCGACCATGGCCTCGCTCAGTATGGTCATCGTCGCCTCGATCATCGGCGGCACCGATGATATCGGCTGGGAAGTGCTGTCGACCATGCGCAAGGCCCTGTTTGGCGAAAGTCTGCTGGCCGGAATCGTTATCGCCCTGATCGCCATGATCCTGGATCGCATCACCTGGGGCCTGGCCATGGCCGACAGCGACGACAAGGCGGTCGAGCTACCATCCTGGCATCAAAGACACCGGCACTGGGGGGTCGCCGGGGTGGCTTTTGTGGTGTTGCTGCTGTTGTCGCGAATAATTCCGGCCCTGGAGCAGTACCCGGAAGCCTGGCAAATTCATCCGGCCAGATATCTTAACGACGGGATCAATTACATCATCGTCAATTACCGGGGCGCCATCGAAACGATCAAGACGATCAGTTTTTTCTACATCATGCTGCCGACTAAAATCGGCCTCGAGCAGACCATCTCGCCCTATTCATGGGGCTTCGAGATGACCCTCGGCCATACCATTGGTTACGTGGTTCTTGTGACCGGCATGGCGGCGGCGGCATTTCACTATTTAAGCCAGCGCACCGCCATCGTCGTCGCCGTGTTCGGCCTGATTTACTATTTCGGTTTGACCAATATCCCGTGGCTGGCCCTGTGCGTGGTTTTCATTTTCATGGGCGGGCGTCTCGGCGGCGTCAGGCTGGCCGTGGGCACGGCGCTGGGGCTGGCCTTCCTGCTGCTCACCGGATCCTGGGAGGTGGCAATCCTGTCGCTCTATATGGTCGGCCTGGCGGTTATTTTGTCGTTTGTTATCGGTGGCGCCATCGGCACCTGGGCGGCCCATAGTGACCGGGTCTCGGCCATTGTCCGGCCGATCAACGACACCCTGCAAACCATGCCGTTGTTCGTGTTGCTGATTCCGGTGGTGATGATTTTCAAGATCGGTGAATTTTCCGCCCTGCTGGCGATCATCGCCTACGCATTTGTCCCCGCCATCCGCTACGTCGAACATGGCTTGCGGGATTTGCCCGAAGAAGTGATCGAAGCCGCCACGGCCATGGGCTGTACCTCTCGGCAGTTGTTGTTTCACGTAAAACTGCCGCTGGCCCTGCCGGTGATCATGCTGGGCCTGAACCAGACCATCATGTACGCCATCGCCATGCTGGTCATCGCCGCCCTGGTCGGCACCAGCGATCTCGGCCAACAGGTCTATATTGGTCTTGGCGATGGCGACTTCGGCGTCGGCATGACGGCCGGCATCGGCATGGCCATCATCGCCATGATCGCCGACCGCATGACCCAGGGCTGGAGTGCGGGCAAGCGCCGTCAAATGGGTCAAGAATAATGCGCCCCGATCTGGCTATCCTGGTATCGACCGTCCTGTGGGGGACCATCTGGATACCCGTGCGCCAGCTCAACACCGCCGGTTGGGATCAGGGTTTGGCCTTCACCATCAGTTGCGGGGTCGCCGTGGCGGCGATGCTGCCCGTGTTGGTCCTGCAAAAACGCTGGTCGCAGATCGCTGATACCCGCATATGGATCCTGGGCCTGATTTTCGGCTTCGGCACGGCGCTCTACCTGGAGGCCATCGTGCGCGGCGATGTCGCCAGAGGGGTCTTGCTGTTTTATCTGATGCCCGTGTGGAGCGCCATTCTCGGCCGCATCTTTAATGGCGATCCGATCACCCATCGACGGGTGATCGGGATTGTTCTCGGCCTGTCCGGGTTGGCGGTGATCTTTTACGATGGTAGCGGCATCCCGCTGCCCTCGGGCGCGGCCGATTTCATGGCCCTGACATCGGGCATGATATGGGCCATTGCCTTTTCGTACTCGGAAAAATCCAAGGCGTTCAGGACCACCTTCGGTCAGGTTTTTTCTTCTCTTGTTTTATTGGGTCCTGTTCTTTTCCTGTTGTCTCTGATCCCCGGCAATCGTGACTCCCTGGCGGTCAGTGAATTTTCCAGCGGCCAGACCTGGCTGATCGCGCTGGCCCTGATCTGGTTGCTCCCGGCGATCACCCTGACCTTGTTCGGGGCCGGGCGATTGCAGCCAAGCCAGGTCTCCATTTTTCTGATGATAGAAGTCGCCGTCGCCCTGGTTTCAGCGGCGGTGCTGCTGAACGAACCATTCGGATTGCGCGAAACAATCGGCGCGACCCTGATCATCGGCGCCAGTTTCGCAGAATTTGTCGGCGTTCGCCGTCATTGACCCGGGCCCGGACCCTAAGCAATATAAACGAGATTGAATCCTGACAGGGGAAGGTGCCTATGAACCCGGAAATATTCCTGACCTGTGCCGTCACCGGTGCCGGTGATACGGCCGACAAGAGCGAACACGTTCCGGTCACCCCGGAGGAAATCGCCACATCTGCCATTGATGCGGCCAGGGCCGGGGCGGCTATCGTCCATATCCATGTGCGCGACCCGAAAACCGGCAAAGGATCGCGCGACCCGGAATTGTTCAGGGAAACGGTTGACCGGATCAGGTCTTCAGACACCGATGTGGTCATTAACCTGACCGCCGGTATGGGTGGCGACCTGGTATTTGGCAGCACCGAATCACCTTTACCCCTGAATGACAGAGATACCGACATGGCCGGGGCGATGGAACGACTGGCCCATGTGAGCAATCTGCTGCCGGAAATCTGTACGCTCGATTGCGGTTCCATGAATTTCATCGCCGGCGGCGATTACGTCATGGTCAACACGCCCGACACCCTGCGCGCCATGGCCGCCCATGTGCAAAGCCTGGGCGTGCGGCCGGAACTGGAAGTGTTCGATTTCGGCCAGATGGTCATGGTCAGGGATTTGATCAGGGAAGGGCTGATCGATGATCCGGTGATGATCCAGTTGTGCATGGGCATCCCCTACGGCGCGCCCAACGATGCCAACACCTTCATGGCCATGGTCAACGCCTTGCCCGACGGGTGCGTTTTTTCGGCCTTTTCCATTGGGGCCATGCAAATCCCATTCGTCGCCATGGCGGTGCTGGCCGGGGGCAATGTGCGGGTCGGGCTGGAAGATAATATTTATCTCTCCAAAGGGCTCAAAGCCTCGAACGCCGGGCTGGTCGAACGGGCCGTGACCCTGCTGGCAAATATGAACGCCAATGTAATCGGCCCGGAACAGGTGCGGCGCAAACTCAAATTGAGCAGGCGGGCCTGACCATGGACCGGAAAATCAAAACTGTCGGATTACTGGGCGGCGGCGTTATCGGCGCCGGTTGGGCGGCCCGCTGCCGCCTCAACGGGCTTGATGTTGTGCTTTACGATCCTGATCCGGAAACGGAAAACAAAACCGGAGAGGTTATGGATAATGCCCGGCGGGCGTATGCCAAGATTTCACCTTCCAGACTGCCGACCGAAGGATCCATTCGGATTGCGACCAGTATTGGTGATGCCGTCGAGAGCGCTGATTTCGTTCAGGAAAGCCTGCCCGAACGGGAAGATTTGAAACGCTCCGTTCTGGCCGAAGCCTGCGACAACCTGAAAGACCATGTGATTATCGGGTCTTCCACATCAGGCCTGCTGCCCTCGCGCATTCAGGCCGATCTGGTCAATCCTGAACGGTTTGTCGTCGGTCATCCGTTCAATCCGGTCTACCTGATGCCGCTGGTGGAAGTCTGCGGTGGCTCTTTGACTACGGAGCAGACCAAACAGGACGCCATGGCTTTTTATTCATCCATCGGTATGCGGCCGTTACACGTTCGCAAGGAAATCGATGGCTTCATCGCCGACCGCCTGATGGAGGCGGTGTGGCGCGAGGCCCTGTGGATGATCAATGACGATGTGGCGACAGCGGAAGAAATAGACGATGCCATGCGCTTCGGCCCCGGCCTGCGCTGGGCCTTCATGGGCACCTTCATGACTTACCGTATTGCCGGAGGCACCGGTAGCACCGGCGGCGTGGGTGGAATGCGCCATTTCATGGAACAGTTCGGCCCGACCCTGAAATTGCCCTGGAGCAAGCTGATGGATGTACCCGACTTGACCGACGATCTGATCGAAAAGATCGCCAGCCAGTCCGACGATCAGGCGGGCGACATCTCGGTCCGCGATCTGGAACGCCTGCGCGACGATTGCCTGATCGCTATCATGCAGGGGCTTGAAGCCCAAAATTATGGCGCCGGAGAAGTTCTGGGTCAGTACAGGCAGCGACTATCAAAAGGAGACTGGTAATGGACTTCGGCCTTAGCCACGAACAGCAAATGGTTGTCGATACGGTTCGCACGTTTGTCGAAACCGAACTGTACCCGCTGGAAGACGAGATCGAACGGAGCGGCCATGTGGCCCTGGAACTGGGCCGGGAAATTCAGCAAAAAGTGCTCGATTTGGGGTTTTACGCGGCCAATATTCCCATGGAATACGGCGGCGGCGGGCTCGATCATCTGACCTTCACCCTGCTCGAACGGGAACTGGGGCGGGCCTCCATGGCCTTGAATGTGTGGTGGGGGCGGCCCTCCAATATCCTGTGCGCGTGCAACTCCGAACAGCGGCAGAAATATCTGACCCCCTGTGTCAAAGGCGAAAAGATCGACGCCCTGGCGATGACCGAACCGGATGCCGGGTCCGATGTGCGGGGCATGAAAACAACGGCCCGGCAAGACGGTGACGACTGGATTATCAACGGCACCAAGCATTTCATATCCCATGCCGACATCGCCGATTTTGTCATTGTCTTCGTCGCCACCGGAGAAGATGAAAGCCCGCGAGGTCCGCGCAAGCGGATCACCTGTTTCCTGGTTGACCGGGGGACGCCCGGTTTTCAAATTCGCGATGGCTACCAGTCCGTCTCCCATCGGGGCTATGCCAACTGTATTCTGGATTTCGATGATTGTCGGGTACCGGCCAGCCAGATTTTGGGCCAGGAGGGCCAGGGGTTCGAGGTGGCCAATACCTGGCTCGCCGCCACCCGTTTGTCCGTCGCCGCGTTTGCCGTGGGCCGGGCCCGGCGGGCCTTTGATCTGGCGCTCAACTGGGCGGTCGACCGCAAACAGTTCGGTCAGCAGATCGGCAAATTTCAAGGAGTCTCGTTCAAGCTGGCCGACATGAGCACGGAAATTGACGCCGCCGATTTGCTGACCCTGTCGGCGGCCTGGCAACTGGATCAGGGATTGGATGCCAACCGGGCGATATCCCAGGCCAAGTTGTTTGCCACGGAAATGCTGGCCCGTGTGACCGACGAGGCGATCCAGATTCACGGTGGCATGGGTCTGATGTCGGACCTGCCGCTGGAACGATTCTGGCGTGATGCCAGGGTCGAGCGCATCTGGGATGGCACCAGCGAAATCCAGCGCTACGTCATCGCCAAAGAACTCCTCGAACGCGCCCTCCCCAATTAGCCCCCGGCTTCGCCGGGGGACAAAAAACCAACGATCGCAACAATCACACCGAGCCCCGCTCCCCCGGATTGCCATACCCCGCCCGCGTCGATACCTTGGCGTGCTCGCGGTTGCGTACCGCGACGAAATTCAACCGAGAGGACGACATGATGACAACCGCCGTGGACACACACGCCACATCAGCTATCGCCCGGCAGGATCCGGAGGCCTGGGGAATTCTGCAAGCCGAAACGCAGCGCCAGAAGCAAACGCTGGAACTCATCGCCTCGGAAAACATCGTCTCGCGCGCGGTGCTTGAGGCGCAAGGCTCGGTGCTGACCAACAAATATGCCGAAGGCTATCCGGGCCGGCGCT